>NZ_JBJGYN010000009.1:0-119798 GCF_054050015.1 Geodermatophilus sp. SYSU D01176
GTCGTGGCCCACCCGGACCTGCCGGATCCGCTGGCCGCTGTTGTTCACCGCGCGGAGCTGGTGGTGGCTGGCCGCGGAAACCGCCGGGAGGACGGGGCTGGACACGACGACGGCGCCCGCCCCACGCGAGGTGGGACGGGCGCCGTCGGGGGGACTACTGGCCGGCGTTGGCGTTGCGCTTGCCGAACCGCTTCTCGAACCGGGCCACGCGGCCGCCGGTGTCGAGGATCCGCTGCTTGCCCGTGTAGAAGGGGTGGCAGGCGGAGCAGGTCTCGACGGTCAGCGTGCCGCCGGGCGCGGTGCTGCGGGTGGTGAAGGTGTTCCCGCAACCACAGGTCACCGTGGTGGTGTGGTAGTCGGGGTGGATGCCGGGCTTCATGTCGCCTCTTCCGGTGGTCTGTGCCGTTCAGGTGGTCGAACGCCGGTGGCCGGCCGGTCATTCCGGCCGCGGCGCGGGGCTCGGCCGCTCAGTATCCCTGAGTGGTGAGGTGCTGGAACGGCCACCCTTCAGGGACCCGCGCCGAGCTTGCGAGGCGTGGGGGGAAGGGTGGTCCTTCCATCAATCGCGCTCCGGGCCGAGCGTGGTCTTCTGGATCTGCATGAGGAACTCGATGTTGTTGCGCGTCTTGCGCAGCTTGTCGAGCAGCAGCTCCAGCGCCTGCTGCGGCTCGAGCGCGGCGAGCACCCGGCGCAGCTTGATGACGATGGCCAGCTCGTCGGGCGACATGAGGATCTCCTCCTTGCGCGTGCCCGACGCGTTGACGTCGACGGCCGGGAAGACCCGCTTGTCCGCCAGCCGGCGGTCCAGCTTGATCTCCGCGTTACCGGTGCCCTTGAACTCCTCGAAGATGACCGTGTCCATCGTGGAGCCGGTCTCCACCAGCGCCGAGGCGATGATGGTCAGCGAGCCGCCGTTCTCGATGTTGCGGGCGGCGCCGAGGAAGCGCTTGGGCGGGTACAGCGCCGTGGAGTCGACACCACCGGAGAGGATGCGCCCGCTGGCGGGGGCCGCCAGGTTGTAGGCGCGGCCCAGGCGGGTGATCGAGTCCAGCAGGACGACGACGTCGTGGCCCATCTCGACCAGGCGCTTGGCCCGCTCGATGGACAGCTCCGCGACCGTGGTGTGGTCCGACGGCGGCCGGTCGAAGGTCGAGGCGATGACCTCGCCCTTCACCGAGCGCTGCATGTCGGTGACCTCCTCGGGCCGCTCGTCGACGAGGACGACCATGAGGTGGCACTCGGGGTTGTTCGTCGTGATCGCGTTGGCGATCGACTGCAGCACCATCGTCTTGCCGGCCTTGGGCGGCGACACGATGAGGGCGCGCTGCCCCTTGCCGATGGGCATGACCAGGTCGATGACCCGGGTGGTCAGCTGGTGCGGCTCGGTCTCCAGCCGCAGGCGCTCCTGCGGGTAGAGCGGGGTCAGCTTGGTGAACTCCGGGCGCTGCCTCGCCTGCTCGGGCTCCAGGCCGTTGACGGTGTCCAGCCGGACCAGCGCGTTGTACTTGTCCTTCCGCTCGCCCTCGCGGGGCTGCCGGACGGCGCCGGTGATGGCGTCACCGCGGCGCAGGCCGTAGCGGCGCACCTGCGACAGCGAGACGTAGACGTCGTTCGGGCCGGTCAGGTAGCCGGAGGTGCGGACGAACGCGTAGTTGTCCAGCACGTCGAGGATGCCGGCGACGGGCAGCAGGACGTCGTCCTCGCTGACGGTCGGCTCGTTCGGCTCGAACCGCTCGCGGTTGTTGCCCCGGCGGTTGCGGTCCCGGTAGCGGCGACCCCGGCGGCCGCGGCCACCCTCGAAGTCGTCGTCGTCCTCGTCGGTGCGGTCGTTCCCGCGGTCGGTGCGGTCGCTCCGGGTGTCGGTGCGGTTCTCCGGCCGGCCGCCGCGCTCGGCGCGGTCGGGGCCCCGGTTGCCGTCGCGCTCGGTGCGCTCGGTGCGGCCGCGCTCGCCGCCGTCCCGGTTGCCCTCGCGGTTGTCGCGGGCCTCGCTGCGGTTGTCGCGCGTCTCGCTGCGGTTCTCGCGGTTGCCGCCGTCCCGGTCGGGGCGGCTGCGGCCACGGTCGCGGTTGCGCTGCGGGCGGTCGCCCTCGGCGCGCTCGCCGTCGGTCCGCTCCGGGGCCGTGTCGGCCGCCGGCGCGGGCGTCCCGGTACGCGACTCGGGGGTCTCGGTGCGCGGCTCGGGCGCCGCGGGCGCGGCCTCGGTCGCCGGGGCGGTGCCCTCGGCGGCCGGCGCGCCGGCGGGCCGGCTGGCCGCACGACGGCGGCGCGGCGCGGGTTCGGTCGACGCGTCGGGCGACGCGGTCAGCGGGCCGCTGTTGGCGCCGCCGCTGATCGGGGCCTCGAGCGGCGCGGCCGTGGCGGCCACTCCGCGCGCGGTGTCGGCGCCGCGCGCGGCCGGGATGTCGGCGGGGGCGCTCTCGGTGGCGGCGCCACCACTGCCCTCGCCGCCGACCTGGCGGGCGGAGATGGCGGCGACCAGGTCGCCCTTGCGCATCCGGCCGGTGCCGGAGATGCCGAGCTCGGCGGCCAGTCGCTGCAGCTCGGGCAGCAGCATGCCGGAGAGCCCGCTGCCGCGGCGACGGGTGCGGCCCGTCGTCCCAGAAGCGGCAGGTGCCTCGTCGGTGCCTGCGCCCTGCGGCGCGGTGACGAGGTCGGTGGTCTCGCTCACGTACAGGTCCTTCCCTGCGGAGACCTGCGCCTACCGGCGCAGGGGGTGACCCGGTCCCTCCCCCGCCCGATCCTCGATCGGACACAGGGGAAAAACGGGATCAAGTGGGTGCGAGGCGGAATCTGCGGCGACGGACATGCGATCGTCTGCAACGCCCCGCGCGAGGCTCGCCCGACTGGGCGGCTACGCCGTGAGCCTAGTGCGGGCTCACGGACACGACAACACCGGTCGGAACGGGAGTGTTCCTCGTTATCGAGACGATACCTCAGCCGCCCCGACCTGCACGTCCGCCCCGGAGGGATCGACGTCCAGGGGCAGCACCGACCACCCCGGTGGAGTGAGATCTCTCACGTCGCGGACGCCGGTTCCCCCGTCGGTGCGGCGGGCGAGCACCAGCAGGCTCGGCCCGGCACCGGAGACGACCGCGGCGTGCCCGGCGGCGCGCAGCCGCTGGAGCAGTTGCGCCGACCCCGGCATCGCCGCGGCGCGCTGCCCCTGGTGGAGGCGGTCCTCCGTGGCCTCGACCAGCAGGTCGGGTTCGCGGGTCAGCGCGTGCACCAGCAGTGCGGCCCGGCCGGCGTTGAACGACGCATCGGCGTGCGGGACGGCGTCGGGCAGCAGGCCGCGGGCGACGTGCGTGGACAGCGTGGTGTCCGGGACCAGCACGACCGGCAGCACGTCGGGAGAGACGTCGAGCCGCGCGGCCCGGGCGCCGTCGCCGGTCATCCACGACAGCGTCGCCCCGCCGAGCAGGCACGGCGCCACGTTGTCGGGGTGCCCCTCGAGCTCGGTGGCCAGCCGCAGGACGGCGTCGCGGTCCACCCCCTCGACGTCGGGGCACAACGCCCAGGCGCCGACCAGGCCGGCGACGACCGCGGCGGCGGACGAGCCCATCCCCCGCCCCTGCGGAATCCCGTTGTCCGCGACGACCCGCAGGCCCGGCGGCGTCCAGCCCAGCTCGGCGCAGCCGGTGCGGAAGGCCCGGACCACGAGGTGCGACTCGTCGGTGGGCAGGGAGTCCGCGCCCTCCCCCGACAGGACGACCTCGAGCCCCTCGGGTGCGGGAGCGAACTCGACGACGTCGTGGCGGGTCAGGGCCAGCCCGGCGCAGTCGAAGGCCGGACCGAGGTTGGCGCTGGTGGCGGGCACGCGGACCCGCACCGACGGCGAGGTCACAGGCCGAGCTGCGCGGCGGCGGCCGCCGCGTCGACCGGCACCGTCACCGGGGCCGGCGCACCGGAGATCGCCCACTCCGGGTCCTTGAGGCCGTTCCCGGTCACCGTGCAGACGACCCGCTGCCCCGGCTCGAGCTGCCCCGCCTCGGCCACCTGGAGCAGCCCGGCGACCGACGCGGCGGACGCCGGCTCGACGAAGACGGCCTCGGTGCGGGCCAGCAGCCGGTAGGCCGCGAGGATGGCGCGGTCGGTGACCGCGTCGATGCGCCCACCGGACTCGTCGCGGGCGGCCAGCGCCTTGGTCCAGGACGCCGGGTTGCCGATGCGGATGGCGGTGGCGATGGTCTGCGGCTGTTCGACGACCTGCCCGGTGACGATCGGGGCGGCGCCGGCGGCCTGGAAGCCCCACATGCGCGGCGTCCTCGTGGCGGTGCCGTCGGCGGCGTACTCGCGGTAGCCCTGCCAGTACGCGGTGATGTTGCCGGCGTTGCCGACGGGCAGGCAGTGGACGTCCGGGGCGTCGCCGAGGACGTCGACGATCTCGAACGAGGCGGTCTTCTGCCCCTCGATCCGGTACTGGTTGACGCTGTTGACCAGGCTGACCGGGTAGTCGATCGCCAGCTTGCTGGCCAGCGCGAGGCAGTCGTCGAAGTTGCCGTCGACCTGCAGCAGCTTGGCGCCGTGCACCAGCGCCTGGGCCAGCTTGCCCAGTGCGA
This sequence comes from Geodermatophilus sp. SYSU D01176, assembly GCF_054050015.1. Classification (NCBI taxonomy): domain Bacteria; kingdom Bacillati; phylum Actinomycetota; class Actinomycetes; order Geodermatophilales; family Geodermatophilaceae; genus Geodermatophilus; species Geodermatophilus sp. SYSU D01176. Next base: position 4,560 of record NZ_JBJGYN010000009.1, read on the forward strand.
TCTTGCCCTGCGGGACCAGGACGGCGCAGACCATGCCGGCGCGGGCGGCGTAGGCGGCGGCGCTGGCGCTGGTGTTGCCGGTGGAGGCGCAGATGACCGCCTGCGCGCCCTCCTCCTTGGCCTTCGTGATGGCCATGGTCATCCCGCGGTCCTTGAACGACCCGGTCGGGTTGGCGCCCTCGACCTTGAGGTAGACGTCGCAGCCGGTGCGGCGGGACAGCTCCGGCGCCGGCACGAGCGGGGTCGCGCCCTCCTGGAGGGTCACCACCGGGGTGCTGTCGCTGACCGGCAACCGCGAGCGGTAGGCCTCGATGAGGCCCGGCCACAGCGGGGACACGGTGCCCCGGGCGGGCAGCTGCGTCGTCATGACAGTCCTTCCACACGCAGGATGCTGGTGACGCCGCGGACGACGGGCATCTCGCGGAGCGCGGCCACCGTGGCCGACAGGGCGGCATCCGGCGCGCTGTGCGTCACGAGGACCAGCGTCGCGGCGTCCCCGTGCCCGTCCTGGCGCACGGTGGCGATGCTGACCCCGTGCCGCGCGAACTCCTGCGCCACCGTCGCGAGCACGCCCGGCTTGTCGGCCACATCGAGGCTGACGTGGTACCGGGTCGGGGTCTCGGCGATCGGCCGCGCGGGCAGGCCCGCGTAGGTGGTGACGCCGGGGCCGGCCACCCCGGCGACCCGGTTGCGCGCGACGGCGACCAGGTCGCCCAGGACGGCGCTGGCGGTGGCGTCCCCGCCGGCGCCCTGGCCGTAGAACATCAGCTGCCCGGCGGCCTCGGCCTCGACGAAGACGGCGTTGAACGCGCCGCCGACCGAGGCCAGCGGGTGCGTCGTCGGGATCATCGCCGGGTGCACGCGCACGGCGACGGAGTCCCCGCCGTCCCCCGCGACCCGCTCGCAGATGGCCAGCAGCTTGACCGTGCAGCCGATCTCCGCGGCGCGCGCGACGTCGGTGGAGGTCACCGCGGAGATGCCCTCGCGGTACACGTCGGCGGCCGAGACCGGGGTGTGAAAGGCCAGCGAGGCCAGGATCGCGGCCTTGGCGGCGGCGTCGAAACCGTCGACGTCGGCGGTCGGGTCGGCCTCGGCGTACCCGAGGTCGGTGGCCTCGGCCAGCGCCTCGGTGAAGCCGTGCCCGGTCTCCGCCATCCGCGACAGGATGTAGTTGGTCGTGCCGTTGACGATGCCGACCACCCGGCGCAGCTGGTCACCGGCCAGCGACTCGCGCAGGGGGCGCAGCAGCGGGATGGCTCCGGCGACCGCGGCCTCGTAGTAGAGGTCGACGCCGGCCTTGGCGGCGGCTGCGTGCAGCTCGCCGCCGTCCTCGGCGAGCAGCGCCTTGTTCGCGCTGACCACCGGCTTGCCGGCCTCGAAGGCGGCCAGCAGCAGCGAGCGCACCGGCTCGATGCCGCCGATGACCTCGACGACGAGGTCGACGTCGGGCCGGGTCACCAGGCCGTGCGCGTCGGTGGTGAGCAGGTGGGCGGGCACGTCGGGGTGCCGGTCGGGACGGCGGACCGCGACCCCGGCGACCTCGACCGGGCGGCCGATGCGGGCGGCGAGGTCGGCCGCCTGCTCCTCCAGCAGCCGCAGCACGGCGCTGCCGACGGTGCCGCAGCCCAGCAGGGCGACCTTCAACGGTGCGTTCACGATCGGAACCCCACGGGGTGCTCGGGTGCGGGCTGGTCGATCGCCGGGGACGGCGCGGGGACGTCGGCGAGGACGGCGTCGAGGGCGAACACGTCCGACAGTGTCTGACGCCGGACGATCTCCGTGGCGACGCCGTCCTGCACGGCCACCACCGGCGGCTTGAGCAGGTAGTTGTAGTTGCTCGCCATCGACCAGCAGTACGCGCCGGTCGCGGCGACCGCGAGCAGGTCGCCCGGCTGGACGTCGGCGGGCAGCCACAGGTCGCGCACCAGGACGTCGCCGCTCTCGCAGTGCTTGCCGACGACCCGGCACAGCGCCGGCGGGGCCTCGGAGGTCCGGTTGGCCAGCACGCAGCTGTAGGAGGCGTCGTAGAGCGCGGTGCGGATGTTGTCGCTCATCCCGCCGTCGACCGAGACGTAGTTGCGCACCTGCGGGGCGCCGTGCCCGCCGCTGCCCAGGCGCACCGGCTTGATGGTGCCGATCTCGTAGAGCGTCACGGTGCCGGGGCCGGCGATGGCCCGCCCGGGCTCGACCGCCAGCCGGGGGACCGGCAGGTCCAGCGCCGCGCACTCACCGGCGACGACGGCCCGCAGCCGCCGGGCGACGTCGTCGGGTCCGACCGGGTCGTCCTCGGGCAGGTAGGCGATGCCGAAGCCGCCACCGAGGTTCAGCTCCTCCAGCACCTCGCCGGTGGCCTGCCGCACCTGGCCGAGCAGCCCCACCACCCGGTGCGCGGCCGCCTCGAACCCGGCGGTGTCGAAGATCTGCGAGCCGATGTGGCTGTGCAGGCCGGTCAGCCGCAGCGCGGGCTCGCGGATCACCCGGACCGCGGCGGTCAGCGCGTCGCCGGTGGCCAGCGAGAAGCCGAACTTCTGGTCCTCGTGGGCGGTGGCGATGAACTCGTGGGTGTGCGCCTCGATGCCCACCGTCGTCCGGACGAGGACCGGGACCGGCGTGCCACCCTCGGCGACCCGGGCGGCGGCCATCGGGACCAGCCGGTCGATCTCGTCGAAGGAGTCGAGCACGACGTGCCCGATGCCGGCGTCGACGGCCAGCTGCAGCTCGACGAGGGACTTGTTGTTGCCGTGCAGCGCGATCCGCTCGGCCGGGAAGCCGGCGGCCAGGGCCAGGGCGAGCTCGTTGCCCGAGCAGGCGTCGAGGTGCAGGCCGTCGTCGGCGATCCAGCGGGCGACCTGACCGCAGAGGAACGCCTTGGAGGCGTAGTGCACGTCGGCGCCGTCGAAGGCGGCAGCGAAGTCCGCGGCGCGGCCCCGGAAGTCACCCTCGTCGAGGACGAACAGCGGGGTGCCGTGGGTGCGCGCCAGCTCGGTGACCGGCCGGCCGCCCAGGTGCAGCTCGCCGTCGACCCGCCGCGCCGAGCGCGGCCAGACCTGCGGGTCGAGCGTGCCGAGGTCGGCCGGCGGAAGGCCGACGGACGGTGGCGGGGAGATGCTGCCGTGCAGCGGTCCCGCCGGGTGCGCCCTCACATCCGCTCCGGGGCGCTCACGCCCAGCACGCCGAGGCCGTTGCGCAGCACCACCGCGGTGGCCGCGCACAGCCAGAGCCGGGCGACGTTCAGGGCGCCGGCCTCCTCGTCGCCGCGCGGCAGCACGCGGCAGGAGTCGTAGAAGCGGTGGTAGGTGCCGGCCAGCTCCTCGAGGTAGCGGGCGACCCGGTGCGGGGCGCGCAGTTCCGCGGCCGAGGTCAGCACCCGCGGGAACTCGCCGATGGCGCGGAGCAGGTCGTTCTCCCGCTCGTGGGTCAGCTGGGCGACGTCGACGTCCCCCGGCTCGCCGAGGGCGATGCCGAGGTCGGCGGCGTTGCGCAGCACCGAGGAGATGCGGGCGTGCGCGTACTGGACGTAGAAGACCGGGTTGTCGTTGCTCTGCCGGCTCCACAGGTCGAGGTCCAGGTCGATCTGCTGGTCCACCGAGGCCCGGGCGAGGGCGTACCGGGCGGCGTCGGCGCCGACGGCCTCCATGAGGTCCTCGAGCAGGACGACGGTGCCGGCCCGCTTGCTCATCCGCACCGGCTCGCCGTCGCGGACCAGGTTGACCAGCTGGCCCAGCAGGATCTCCAGGTGGGCCTCGGGGTCGTCGCCGACCGCGGCCACCAGCGCCTTGTACCGGCCGATGTAGCCGGCGTGGTCGGCGCCGAGCATGATCACGACCTTGTCGAAGCCGCGGGAGCGCTTGTCGAGGTAGTAGGCGCAGTCGGCGGCGAAGTAGGTGGGGTCGCCGTCGCTCTTGACCAGCGGCCGGTCCTTGTCGTCGCCGAAGTCGGTGGTGCGCAGCCAGGTGGCGCCGTCGGCCTCGTAGACGTGGCCGTTCTCCCGCAGCCGCGCGATCGCCTTCTCCAGCGCGCCGGTGTCGTGCAGCGTGCGCTCGCTGAAGTAGACGTCGAAGTGGACGCCGAACCCCGCGAGCGTCCGCTTGATCTCGGCGAACATCAGCTCGACGCCGCGCTCGCGGAAGCGCTCCTGCTGCTCCGGTTCCGGCAGGTCGAGCACGCCGGGCTCGGCCGCGACGACCTGCGCGGCGATCTCGCCGATGTAGTCGCCGGCGTAGCCGTCCTCGGGCACCGGGCGGCCGGCCGCGGCGGCCATCAGGCTGCGGGCGAACCGGTCGATCTGCGCGCCGGCGTCGTTGAAGTAGTACTCCCGCGTCACCGACGCACCGCTGGCCTCCAGCAGCCGGCCGAGGGCGTCGCCCACGGCGGCCCAGCGGGTGCCGCCAATGTGCACCGGACCGGTCGGGTTGGCCGACACGAACTCGAGGTTGAGCCTCTGGCCGGCCAGCGCGTCGGTGTGCCCGTAGCCGGGGCCCGCGGTGACCGCCTCGACGGCGATCCTCCCGAGCGCGCCCTGCGCCAGGGTGATGTTGAGGAAGCCGGGGCCCGCGACGTCGACGGAGGCGATGCCCGGGTGCGCCCGCAGCTCCTCGGCGAGCAGCTCGGCCACCTCGCGCGGCGGCCGCCCGGCCGGCTTGGCCAGCCGCAGCGCCACGTTGGTGGCGTAGTCGCCGTGCTCGGGGTTCTTCGGCCGCTCGACGACGGCCTCGGCGGGCACCTCGACGGACAGCGCGCCTCGCTCGACGACCGCGCCCACGGCGGTGCGGACGACGGCCTGCAGCTGCTCGGGTGTCACCGCACGAGCGTACTGACCGGCCTCCTGTGCCCCATGCGGGCTTCCCCACCCCAGGAACCCCGCGCTCCCAGGGACCGTTCACCTCGCGCACCTAGACTCGGCCCTCGGACAGCCGCGCGGGAGTCGCCGCGCCACCCGGCCGGCCCCCGCGGGCCCGCGGCCGGAGACCTCTGTCACACACCGAGCACCGAGGAGAGGCCTTGGCCAAGGACCGCAAGCCCGAGCCCGGCCGCCCGAGCGGCGGAGCACGTCGGTCGGGCGCGGCAGGCGGCGGGAGCGGGCGCACCCGTCCGCCGGTGACCAACGTCGTCGCCCCGCAGCGGCCGTGGGGGCTGATCGCCGCCGCGGTCGCCGTCCTGGTGTTCGCCGCCGCCGTCCTCACCTACGCCGTCGTGCAGGTCAACGAGGCCGAGGCCGGCCGGGTGGACTCCGTCGAGGAGATCGGCGGCGTCCAGACCTTCGACTACGCCGCCGGTCAGGAGCACGTGACCACCCCGGTCACCTACGAGCAGTCCCCGCCCGTCGGCGGGCCGCACGACGGTGAGTGGGCCGACTGCACCGGCACCGTCTACGACGTGCCGATCCGGCAGGAGAACGCCGTCCACAGCATGGAGCACGGCGCCGTCTGGATCACCTACGACCCCGACGTCATCAGCGGGGACGCGCTGGACACGCTCACCGCGTACGCCGACGAGTCCGGCCGGATGGTCTCCCCCAACCCCGGCCAGGCCTCCCCGATCAGCCTGCAGTCTTGGAACCACCAGCTGCAGGTCGACTCGGCCGACGACCCGCGGATCGAGCAGTTCGCCGACTTCCTGACCTACAACCAGGAGTTCTTCCCGGAGCCCGGCGCGAGCTGCGAGAACCCGCAGTTCATCAGCGACCCGCTCGTCGTCGGCGACGGCAGCCGCGGCGCCGACGCCATGACGACCGACGCCCCCACCACGCCGACCCCGTGACCGCTGCGCGCAGCCCGCTGCGGGCCCTCCTGCTGGCGGTCATCGCCGTCGGGCTGGTCCTGATCGGCGGGGGCGCCGCGGTCGCCCTGGGCATCGGCCGCGGGGAGCCGGCGCCGGCCGGGGACTCGGTGGCGGCCGGCTTCGCCCGTGACATGTCCCGGCACCACCTGCAGGGCGTGGAGATGGCCAACCTGGCGCTGGAGCGCAGCACCGACCCGGAGGTCCGCCGGCTGGCGTTCGACATCGCCGAGACCCAGCAGAACCAGGTCGGGCGGATGCAGGGCTGGCTGGCGCTGTGGGACCTGCCGCCGACCGGTGGCGAGACCATGGCCTGGATGTCCTCCGGCAGCCACGCGGGCCACGACACGGCGGCCGCGGACGGCGGCCCGATGCCGGGCATGGCCACCGAGGAGGAGCTGGCGCAGCTGCGCGCGCTGTCGGGGACGGCGTTCGACGTGGAGTTCCTCCGGCTGATGATCCGGCACCACCAGGGCGGCTACGACATGGCGCGGTACGCCGCCGAGCACGCCGGCCTGCCCGCCGTCGCGAGCCTGGCCGGCACGATCGCGGAGACCCAGACCGCGGAGGTGACGACGATGGAGCGGATGCTCACCGCGCGCGGCGGCGCCCCGCTGCCCGCGCCCTGACGCACCGCCGTCGGGACGCCGCGGCGGTGCTGGTAGGTTCTACGACGCCCCACCGCAGAGCCCCCGTAGCTCAGGGGATAGAGCACCGCCCTCCGGAGGCGGGTGCGCAGGTTCGAATCCTGCCGGGGGCACCCAGCAGCACCGAGAGGCCCCGCCGTCCGCGGCGGGGCCTCTCGCGCGTCCGGAGGGCTCCCGGGGCACCGGTCCCGCGGTGGTCGGGGCCAGGCATCCAGCTCAGCTGGTGAGCAGCCCGCCCTCGACCGGCAGCGTCGTCCCGGTGACGTAGCCGCCCGCGTCGCTGACCAGGAAGACCAGCGCGGCGGCCAGCTCCATCGGATCGCCCTTGCGGCCGGCCAGCACGCGCGACATCTGGCCCTCGATGTACCCCTCGGGGTACTGGTCGGTCATCTCCGACTCGAAGAAGCCGGGGGCCAGCGCGTTGACCCGGATGCCCCTGCGGCCGGTCCACTGCTGGGCCAGGTCGCGGGTGAGCCCGATCAGGCCGGCCTTGCTCGCCGCGTAGGCCGCCTGGGGCAGCCCGGCCGTGGTGAGCCCGAGGATGCTCGAGATGTTGACGATCGAGCTGCCCGGCTGCATGACCCGCGCGCAGGCCTGCGCCATCCAGTAGCAGCCGTTGAGGTTCACGTCGATGACCTCGCGGAACTGCTCCGGCGTCTCGCGGGTGGCCGGCACGGCGGTGCCCACGCCGGCGTTGTTCACCAGGACGTCGACCTTGCCGAATTCCGCCACGGTCGCGTCGACCAGGCCCTGGCAGTCCTCGGGCCGGGAGACGTCGGTGCGCACGGTGATCGCCTGCCGGCCGGCCGCCTCCACGGCCGCGCGCGTGTCGGCCAGGCGCTCCTCGCGGCGCGCGCCGAGGGCCACGTCGGCGCCGGCCTCCGCCAGGGCGCGGGCGAACACCGCGCCGAGGCCGGAGGACGCCCCCGTCACGATCGCCACCCGGCCGTCCAGCCGGAACATGTCGAGGACCGTCCTGTCCGTCACGTGCACTCCTGTCGTCGTCGGTGGGCCCTGAGCCTGTCGCCCCGGCGGCTCCCCCGCCACCTGCGGCCCCCATCGGTGTGTGGGGTAGACCACGGACGAGACGGGTAGGGGCCGGACCCGTTCCGCGAACCGGTGGGAGGACCCGTGGCCAACCTGGCGCAGCACCTGCTCGACACCGCGGCGGAGCACGGCGACCGCCCGGCGCTCCGCATGGACGACGCCGTCCTGACCTACGACGGCTTCCGCGAGGCCGCCGCCGGGGTGGCCGCGGGTCTGCGGGCCCGGGGCGTGCGGCCCGGCGACCGGGTGGGGATGGTCCTGCCGAACGTGCTGAGCTTCCCGGTGGTGTTCTACGGCGCGCTGATGGCCGGCGCCGCCGTCGTCCCGATGAACCCGCTGCTCAAGGCCCGTGAGGTCGAGTACTACCTGCGCGACTCCGGCGCCCGGCTCGTCGTGGCGCTGGACGCGACCGCCGACGCGGCGACCGAGGCGGCGGCCGCCGTGGGCGTCGACGCGGTGACCGTCGGCCCGGTCGACGTCGCCGGGGGGCTGGGCGGGTCCGGCAGCCGGGAGGCCGAGCCGCGGGAGGACCGGGACGCGGCGGTCATCCTCTACACCTCGGGGACCACCGGCCCGCCCAAGGGCGCCGAGCTGAGCCACGCGAACCTGCGCGGCAACGCCCGCACGACCCAGGAGACCCTGCTGGAGGGCACCCCGGACGACGTGATCATGGGCTGCCTGCCGCTGTTCCACGTCTTCGGGCTGACCTGCGCGCTCAACGCCGGCGTGCTGGCCGGGTCCTGCCTGACCCTGCTCCCCCGCTTCGACGGCGCGAAGGCGCTGTCGGTCATCGAGCGCGACCGGGTGACCGTCTTCGAGGGCGTGCCGACCATGTTCGCGGCGATGCTGCACCAGGCCGACCGGGACCGCTACGACGTCTCCAGCCTGCGGCTCTGCGTCTCCGGCGGGTCGGCCATGCCGGTCGAGGTCATGCGCGGCTTCGAGGAGGCCTTCGGCTGCATCGTGCTGGAGGGCTACGGGCTGTCCGAGACCTCTCCGGTGGCCTCGTTCAACCACCCGCACGCCGAGCGCAAGCCGGGGACGATCGGCACCCCGATCCGCGGCGTGGAGATGCGGCTGGTGGACGACGAGGGCCGCGACGTCCGGCGCGACGAGGTCGGGGAGATCGCCATCCGCGGCGAGAACGTCATGACGGGCTACTGGGGGAAGCCGGAGGAGACGGCCAGGGCGATCCCGGACGGCTGGTTCCGTACCGGCGACCTGGCCCGGCAGGACGAGGACGGCTACTACGCCATCGTCGACCGCAAGAAGGAGATGATCATCCGCGGGGGCTACAACGTGTACCCGCGGGAGATCGAGGAGGCGCTCTACGAGCACCCCGCGGTCGCCGAGGCCGCGTGCGTCGGCGTCCCCCACCCCGACCTCGGCGAGGAGGTCGCCGCCGCGGTCGCGCTCAAGCCCGGTACGGAGGCCGACCCCGGCGAGCTGCAGGCCTGGGTCAAGGAACGGGTGGCCGCCTACAAGTACCCGCGGCACGTCTGGCTGGTCGAGGCCCTGCCCAAGGGCCCCACGGGGAAGATCCTGCGCCGCGCCGTCGAGGTGCCCGCGGAGGTGCGCGCATGACGGAGCCGCCGCTGTGGCGACAGGCGTTCGACGCCGTCGAGCGCCGGGTGACCCCGCGCGCCGAGGAGTTCGTCCGCACCGAGACCTTCGCGGTCGGCGCGGCCCTGACGCGCCGGGCGGTGACCCTGGCCCGGGACACCGCCCGCGGGGCCACGACCCGCGCCTGGCACCTGCTGAACCTGCCGGCCGGGACCGACGTCAGCCGGCTGCGCGCCCAGGTCGGCGCGCTGGACCGCGAGGTCCGCCGGCTCACCCTGCAACTGGAGGCCGCGCGACGGGAGAGCCCGCAGCGCGGGACACCGCACCGCCGCACCCCCGAGGAGACCGATGCCGACAGTGCCCAGCCCGCAGACGGTCCTCGACCGCGTCCGGCGCGACGTCGAACGCAACGCCCTGCGCGCCCGTAACGGGCTCCGGCTGGTCAGCGGCGTCGCCCGGCCGGACGTCGGGCAGACGCCCAGGGACGTCGTCTGGCAGCGGGGGCGGACCCAGCTGTGGCACTACCGCAACGACCCCGACACGTACGGCGGGGTCCGGTACTCCCCGCCGCTGCTCGTCGTGTTCAGCCTGGTGAGCCGCAGCTACGTCCTGGACCTGGCGCCGGGCAACAGCTTCGTCGAGCAGCTGCTCGGCGCCGGCTTCGACGTGTACCTGCTGGACTGGGGCGAGCCGGACGAGCGCGACGCGGGCAACACGCTCGAGGACTACGTCGACGACTACATCCCGGCCGGCATCGACCGCGTGCTGGAGCTCTCCGGGGCCGACGAGGTGAACCTGTTCGGCTACTGCTTCGGCGGGGACCTCGCGCTGCTGCACGCCGCCCACCACCCGGACTCGCCGCTGCGCAGCCTCACCGTGCTGGCCACCCCGGTGGACTTCCGGCACATGGGCCCGCTCGCCGACCTGTTCCGGGTCGGCGGCCTCGAGGTCGCCGACGTGCTCGACGCCGACGGCAACGTGCCCCCGCGGGTCGTCGTCCAGGGGTTCCGCGCCCTCACGCCCACCTCGGAGGTGACCCGCTACGTGACCCTGTGGGAGCGGCTCTGGAACGACGAGTACGTCGCCGGCTACCAGGCCATGACCGGCTGGGCCGACGACCACGTGCCCTTCCCCGGCGCCGCGGCCGAGGAGACGGTCCGGATGCTGGTGCGCGACAACGGCATGGTCACCGACCGGCTGACGGTGGGCGGCGACCGCGTGCACCTGTCCGACATCCGGGTGCCCTTCCTCACCATCCGGGCCGACCGGGACCACATCGTCCCGCCGGAGGCGACCGCGCCGCTGATCGACCTGGTCGGCTCGCCGGACAGGCACGAGCTGCGGCTCCCGGCCGGCCACATGGGCCTGGTCGTGGGCCGGACGGCGGCCCGGACGACGGTGCCGCAGATCATCGACTTCCTGCGGCGGCGCAGCAAGCCGCTGGAGGCCGGGGAGGTCGCCCGGTGACCGCCATCGCCCCGCTGACCGGGACGCACTGCGACGCCCTGCTGCGCTTCTTCGCCGAGCTGCCCGAGGGCGACCGGACGTTCATCCGCGAGGACGTGACCGACCCCGACGTCGTGCGCGGCTGGGCGGCCGGCTCCCCCGCGGTCGACCGCTGGGTCGCGGTGGACGACGGCGACCGCGTGCTGGGGTACGTCGCCGTCCTGCGGCTGCCCGGCTGGTCCGACCACGTCGGCGAGGTGCGGCTGGTGGTCGCACCCGACGCCCGGGGCTCCGGCCTGGGCCGGGAGCTGGCGCGGCACGCCATGGTGCAGGCCCTCGGGGCCGGGCTGACCAAGCTGGTCGTCGAGGTCGTCGCCGACCAGGCGCCGGCGCTGGCCCTCTTCACCGCTCTAGGCTTCACCGGCGAGGCGCTGCTGGTGGACCACATCCGCGACCGGGACGGGCAGCTGCGCGATCTAATGGTGCTGGCCCACCACGTCGGCGAGACCTGGGCCGGCATGAGCGCGGTCGGGCTGACCGAGGCGCTCGGCGACCCCTCCTGAGGCCGACGGCGGACCGTCCGCTCCCCGACCACCGGGTGTCACCGCACCGACACCTGCGCCCGCGACGCTCCCCGTGTGACCCGATCCGCCACGGCCCGTCCCGCTCCGACCTGGTTCCGCGTCGGCGCGACCGTCGCCGCCGGCCGTCTCCGTCCGCCCGTGGGCAACAGCCGGCGCCGCAGCGTCTGCGGCGCCGCCCGGGTGCTGACCCACCTCGGCGTGCGTGTCCAGGTGTACGTGCCCGCGACGGCCTGGCCGCGCACCGGCACCGGGCTGCTGCTCGTGTCGAACACGGCCACGGCCCTCGATCCGCTGGCGCTGCTGACCGTCGTCCCCGGCGCCGCGGTCGCCGGCGTCCCCGACCGGCTCGCCGGGGTGCCCGTGCCGACCGTCCCCGCGGTCTCCGCCCGGGTCGCCACCCACCTGCGCCGGGGGACGACGGTCAGCGTCCGTCCCGAAGAGGGCCGGCACGGCGGCCCGGGCCTGGGCCGCTTCTCCCCCGCCCTGCTGGCCGCGGCGGTGGACGCCGGTGCGGCAGTGTGCCCGGTCGCCGTCCGCTGGCGCGGGGCGGCGTCCCCGCCCCCGGGCGGCCGTTCGACGGTGGCGGCGCTGCACTGGCTGGCCGCCTCCCCGGGCACCGTCGTCGAGGTGCACCTGCTGCCCGCGCTGTCCTCCGCCGGCGCGACGCCGCAGGAGCTCGCGACGACGGCCGAGTACGCGGTCGCGGCGGCCCTGGAGGCCCCGTCCCCGGCCCCGTCCCGAGGCTCGCGCCGAGCGTGCGAGGCGTGAGGAGGACGGGGTCCTCCTCCTACTCGCTGACCCGGCCGTCCGCGACGGCGAGCCGGCGGGTGGTGTCCACCGCGGTCAGCATCCGCCGGTCGTGGGTCACCAGCAGCAGCGTGCCGCGGTAGCCCGCGAGCGCCTGCTCGAGCTGCTCGATGGCCGGCAGGTCCAGGTGGTTGGTCGGTTCGTCGAGGACCAGCACGTTGACCCCGCGGGCCTGCAGGAGCGCCAGCCCGGCCCGCGTCCGCTCCCCCGGCGAGAGGGTGTCCGCCGGGCGCAGCACGTGCTCGGCGGTCAGCCCGAACTTGGCCAGCAGCGTGCGCACCTCGGCGGTCGGCCAGTCGGGCACCTCCGCGGCGAAGGCCTCCAGCAGCGGCTCCGAGCCGAGGAAGGCCCCGCGGGCCTGGTCGATCTCGCCGATCCGCACCGCCGGTCCCAGGCCGCCGCGGCCCTCGTCCAGCGGCACCCGGCCGAGCAGCGCCGCGAGCAGCGTGGACTTGCCGCTGCCGTTGGGACCGGTGATCACCACCCGGTCGCCCCAGTCCACCTGCAGGTCGACCGGGCCCAGGGTGAAGTCGCCGCGGCGCACGACCGCGCCGGAGAGGGTGGCGACCACCGCGCCGGCCCGCGGCGCCGCGGCGATCTCCATCCGCAGCTGCCACTCCTTGCGCGGCTCCTCGACCACCTCCAGCCGCTCGATCCGCCGCTCGGTCTGCTTGGCCTTGGCCCCCTGCTTCTCGGCCGTGGCGCGGTTGTGGGCCTTGATGAACTTGTCGGGGTCCTTCTGCTTCTTCACCGCGTCCCGCACGCCCTTGGCCAGCCAGTTGCGCTGCATGCGCGCCCGGCCCTCGAGTTCGGCCCTGGTCTCGGCGTACTCCTCGTACTCCTCGCGGGCGTGCCGCCGGGCCACCTCCCGCTCGACCAGGTACGCCTCGTAGCCGCCGTCGTGCACCCGCACCAGCTGCTGGGCGAGGTCCAGCTCCACCACGCGGGTCACCGAGCGCGCGAGGAACTCCCGGTCGTGGCTGACGACGACGATGCCGCTGCGGGCCCCGGTGACGAAGCGCTCCAGCTGCTCCAGGCCGGTCAGGTCCAGGTCGTTGGTGGGCTCGTCGAGCAGCAGCACGTCGTAGCGCGACAGCAGCAGCCCGGCCAGCCCGACCCGGGCCGCCTGACCGCCGGAGAGCCCCGTCATCGACGCGTCGAGCGGGACCCCCGGGGCGACCTCGGCGACGACCTGGTCCGCGCGCTCGTCGAGGTCGGCCCCGCCGAGGGACAGCCAGCGCTCGAGCGCCTCGGCGTAGGCGTCGTCGGCGCCGTCCCCGCCCGCGGTCAGCGCGTCGGTGGCGACGTCCAGCGCGGCCTGCGCGGCGCCGACGCCGGTGCGCCGGGCCAGGGCCTGGCGCACCGTCTCCCCCGGACGGCGCTCGTGCTCCTGCGGCAGGTACCCGAGGGTCGCCGTCGGCGGGCTGACGGTCACGCTGCCCGACTCGGCCGGCAGCTCGCCGGCGAGGGTGCGCAGCAGGGTCGACTTGCCCGCACCGTTGACCCCGACCAGCCCGACGACGTCGCCGGGGGCGACGACGAGGTCGAGGTCGGAGAACAGGACGCGGGCACCATGACCGGCGGCCAGGCCGCGGGCGACGAGCGTGGCACTCACAGGAGACCAGGGTGCCAAGCCGCCCGGGAACGACGCGACCCGGTTCAGTCCTCGCCCCCGACATCCTCCTCGAGGACCTCGTCGGCCATCTCGTCGAGCATGGACTCCAACGCGAGGTCGGCCTGCCCCGGGGGACGGCGCTGCACCAGCCAGGGCCGCAGCTCGTCGTAGCCGCGCACCGACACCCGGCGCAGCGGCCGCACCCGGTAGCGGGGCAGCCCGCGCAGGTGCCGGGCGAGGTCCCGGTCGACCAGCAGCGCGCCGGGCCGGGCGAGCGACGTCAGCCGGCTGGCCAGGTTCACCACCGGGGAGTAGACGTCGCCGAGGTGGGTCAGCACGGTGCCGTGGGCCGCGCCGACCCGCAGCGGCGGGCGGTCCTCGGCCTGCCAGGCCTCGGGCAACTCCAGCCCGATCTCCACGGCGTCGATCGCCGAGGCAGCGGTGTAGAGGACGCCGTCCCCCACCGTCTTCACCACCCGGCCGTGGTGGCGGGCGATGACCTCGCTCGCGGTGCTCTCGAAGTCCTCCACCATCGCGCCGAGCTCCCGCCCACCCATGCCGCGGCTGCGGCTGGTGTATCCGACGAGGTCGGCGAAGCCCACGGCGAGCTCCCGGCGGTCCCCGCCGCCGCTGTCCAGCAGCCGCCCGGCGTTGGCGGCCAGGTGGCGCCGCCACACGTAGTCCTGCAGCGCCCGCAGCAGCGGCAGCAGCCGGCGGGTGCCCTCCACCGCCCGCTCCGGGTCGATGGGCGCCGTCCCCGTCTCGTCACCCCGGCCGAGCACGTCGGCGAGCATGTCGGTCTGCCAGTCGGCCAGGCGGGACAGCGACTGCGCCATCGCCCGGACGATCGAGGCCTCGGCGTCCTCGTCGACGAAGCCGGTGTCGATCAGCGCCGAGAGCAGGGCCAGGGCCTGGATGTCGGCGTCGGTGAAGACCAGGTCGTCGTCGGCGGCGTCGGGGAAGCCGAGCGCCCGCCAGAGCCGCCGGGTGCGCTCCGACGGCATGCCGGCCATGCTGCCGACCTGCAGCCGCGTGTACCGCCGCGGGCCGCCGAGCAGCAGGCGCTCCAGGGCCTCCCGGGCGTCCGGCGCGTCCGGGAGGTCGTCGGGTCCGACGGGGGGCAGGGCCGTCAGCCCGTGGTGTGGACGACCAGGACGTCGACCGACGAGCGGCGGGTCACGTCGGCGGGGACCGACCCCATCAGCCGGCCCTTGAGGCTATTGAGCCCGCGGTTGCCGACGACCAGCAGGTCGGCCCGTGCGCGGGTGACGACGTCGAGCAGCGTCTCGACGGGCGAGCCGACGACGGCGAGCGGCTCGACCTCCCCCGCACCGGCGGCGAGGGCCTCCTCGGCGGCGACCCGCACGGTGTCCTCGGCCGGCGCGGTGCCGACGACCTGGTAGGCGTCCTCGCCGAGCTCGTCCTGCGCACGGCGCACCTGGCGCTCGTCGGCGCGGGGCGGCAGGTAGGCGCAGACGATGACCAGCCGGGCGGCGCAGGCGCCGGCCAGGGCCCCGGCCCGGCGCACCGCCCGCAGCGAGGAGTCCGACCCGTCAGTCCCGACGACCACCGTCCGGTAGGCGCTCACGGGCCCTCCTCGCTGGCGTTCCCGGGCCGCCCCGGGCGGCGCTGCTCTGGCGTGCGGGAAGCGGCTCGCCCGCCCGACCGGCCAACCTACCGAACCCGCCGGTCAGGGGATGTGCCCGGGGTCACGCCGCAACACGCCCCGGAGCGGACCGGAGGGTGCCGTTAGGGCCCTCCGGTGCGCTTGGATGGACGCGTCGCCCGGCCACACGAGGAGAGCGCCATCCACCCCGGCAGCAGCCCCCACCGCGGCCCCGTGCGGGTCGAGGTCCGCGGCCTCAGCAAGAGCTTCGGCGCCGTCCGCGCCGTCGACGACCTCAGCTTCACCGTCGAGCCGGGGTCCATCACCGGCTTCCTGGGCCCCAACGGGGCGGGCAAGACCACCACGCTGCGCATGGCCCTCGGTCTCGAGCGGCCCGACGCGGGGACGGCGACCTTCGACGGCGTCGCCTACGCCGACCTCCCGTCGCCCGTGCGCACGGTCGGCGCGGTGCTCGAGACCGCGTTCCACCCCGCCCGGTCCGGGCGCAACCACCTGCGGGTGTACTGCCGGGCCGCGCGCCTGCCGGTCTCGCGCGCCGACGAGGTGCTCGCCCAGGTCGGGCTGGCCGACGCCGGCCGGCGCCGCGCGGGCGGCTACTCGCTGGGCATGCGCCAGCGGCTGGCGCTGGCCACCGCCCTCCTCGGCGACCCGGCGGTGCTGGTGCTCGACGAGCCGGCCAACGGGCTGGACCCCGAGGGCATCCAGTGGCTGCGCGGCTTCCTGCGCCACCTCGCGCACGCCGAGGGGCGCACCGTGCTGGTCTCCAGCCACCTGCTGGCCGAGATGGAGCAGACCGCCGACCGCGTGGTGATCGTGGGCGCCGGGCGGCTGGTCCGCGAGGGCTCGGTCGCCGAGCTGCGCTCCAGCACGCGGGGCAGCGGTGCGGTGCTGGTGCGCAGTCCCGAGGCCGGCCGGCTGGCCGAGGTCCTCACCGCCGCCGGGTTCGCGGTCACGCCGGCCGAGGACAGCCGGGTCACGGTGACCGGGACGACACCGGCGGCCGTGGGGGCGCAGGCCTTCCGGGCGGGCGTGGAGCTGCACGAGCTGCGGGCGGAGACCAGCGGCCTCGAGGAGCTGTACTTCCGGCTCACCGCCGGCCAGGAGCAGTACGCCGCCACCGAGAGGAGCCCGCGGTGACCGCGCTCGTCCGCGCCGAGTGGACCAAGCTGCTCACCACCCGCGTCTGGATCGGCCTGCTGCTAGGCGCCTGCGTGCTGGTGACCGGGTTCGTCGTGCTGTTCACCTCGTTCGCCGGCGGGACCCCCGGCAACGGTCAGGGCGGCCCGCCTGGCGGGCTGCCGCCGGTCGGCACCGAGCAGTTCGAGCAGCTGGTGCTGGCCATCGGCGCCAACGTCACCGTGCTGTTCCTGATCCTCGGCATCATCGGGATGACCCAGGAGTACCGGCACCGCACGGCCACGCCCACGTTCCTCACCACGCCCCGGCGCGGTCGGGTCGTCGTCGCCAAGCTGACCGCCTACGCGCTGGTCGCCGTGCCCTTCGCACTCGTCGTGCTGGCCGTCAACTACGGCGCGGCCGCGGTCGCCGCCGGCGCCCGGGGCGCGGTGCCGGCGCTGACCGGCGACAACCTGCGGGTGCTCGCCAGCAGCGGTCTGGCGCTGGTCATCTACACCGTCATCGGCGTCGGCCTCGGCGCCCTGGTGCGCAACCAGGTGGGCGCGATCGTCGGCGGGCTGGTGTACCTGTTCGTCGTCGAGTCGATCGTCCGGCAGATCAGCGCGATCGCCGGCGCCTACAAGTGGCTGCCCGGCGGTGCGCTGGAGGCGCTGACGGCGACCTTCCAGGGGCCGGACCTCCTCGAGCCGTGGCAGGGCGGCCTGTTGCTGCTCGGCTACGGTCTGGTGGCGGCACTGCTGGGCACCCTGCTCGCCGTCCGCCGCGACGTCGTCTAGCGCTCGCGCACGAGACCGCTCCCACCGGAACGGGGATCCCCCATGACCACGCGCATGACCGGCCCGCGACTGGGCCGGCTGATCGCCGACGGCGACGTCGAGGCCGTCCGCACCGCCGTCCAGGACTCGCCCCGCCTCCTGGCCGCCACCGTGGAGCGCGACGGGCAGGGCGGCTGGACCCCGCTGCACCTGGCCGTGGCCGAGGGGCGGGCCGAGGTCGTGCGGCTGCTCGTCGACGCCGGCGCCGACCTCTCCGCCCGCACCGAGCACGGCCGGGACCCGCTGCACACCGCGCTGGAGTCGGCGTCCGCCCTCGTCCCGCTGCTGCGTGAGCTGGGTGCGCCGGTGGACGCGGCCAGCGCGGCCTACCTGGACGACGCCGAGCGGCTGCGCACGGAGCTGGACGACGGCGCGCCGCTGACCGACCCGGTGACCGGGGTGGACCTGCTGACCCTCGCCGCCGCCGGCGGCGCCGCGGACAGCGCCCGGACGCTGCTGGACCGGGGAGCCGACCCCGACGGTGGGGCGTTGCACGCCGCCGCGGGCGGGACCCGGCTCGAGCTGGTCCGGCTGCTGCTGGCCGCCGGCGCCGACGTCAACCGGCGGGACCCCGACACCGGCCGCTCCGCGCTGCACGCCGCCGTGGCCGCCGGCGGGGGACGCGACGCGCCCGAGGTGGTCCGCGAGCTGCTCGACGCGGGAGCCGACGTCAACGCCACCACCGCCGACGGCGCCAGCGCCCTGGACATCAGCCGGGTCGCCGCGGCCCGCAACCGCCGGGAGGACGCAGGTCAGGCGACCGCGCACGACGCCCTGGCCGACCTGCTCGTGGCCCGCGGCGCCACGGACTGAGAGGACTCCCCTGTCCCCCGGCGATCGTCCGCCCTGGTCCCCCGGCCGCTGGGCGCCCGATCCCGGACCGCCCCGGGCGTAGAATCCAGCCCCCGGTCCAGAGACGTCCACCGACGACGAAGAAGGCACCCGACTCGTGTCAAGCGTGAGCTCATCCCGGCCGTCCTCCACCTCCAACTCCTCAGCGGTGGCGGGATTCGGCACCAACGAGTGGCTGGTCGAGGAGATGTACCAGCAGTACCTCGCCGATCCGTCCAGCGTGGACCAGGCGTGGCACGAGTTCTTCGCCGACTACCGGCCCGGCAGCCCGGTCTCCGCGAGCGACGACCGGAACGGCCCGGCGACCGCTCCGCAGGAGGAGCCCGCCCCGGCACCGGCCGAGCAGCAGGCAGCCGACCAGCAGCCGACCGCCGGCGACGGCGCCCCCTCGCGGGCCACTCGGGTCGAGGAGCGCACCGAGGACACGGTGGTGAGCCGGGCCGCCGACCGGACTGCGCAGCAGCAGCCGGCCGTCAAGGCCGCGCCCACCGCTGAGCCCGCGCCAGCCGCGAAGCCGGTCCCGGCCGCCGAGCCCGCCGCCAAGGCCGCCGCGAAGCCGGCGTCCAGGGCCGACCAGCCCGCCGGTGACGGTCCGAAGCGCGTCCCGCTGCGCGGGGCGGCGGCCAGCGTCGTCAAGAACATGAACGCCTCGCTGACCGTGCCGACGGCGACCAGCGTGCGCGCGGTGCCGGCCAAGCTGCTGGCCGACAACCGCATCGTCATCAACAACCACCTCAAGCGCGCCCGCGGCGGGAAGGTCTCGTTCACCCACCTGATCGGCTACGCACTGGTCCGGGCGCTCGACGACTTCCCGAACATGAACTCGGCCTACGCCGAGGTCGAGGGCAAGCCGACCCTCGTGCAGCCGGAGCACGTCAACTTCGGGCTGGCCATCGACCTGCCCAAGGCCGACGGCTCGCGCTCCCTGGTCGTCGCGTCGATCAAGGCGGCCGAGGAGATGGACTTCGCCCAGTTCTGGGGCGCCTACGAGGACATCATCCGGCGCGCCCGCGCGGGCAAGCTGACCCTCGAGGACTTCTCGGGCACCACGGTCAGCCTGACCAACCCGGGCACGATCGGCACCAACCACTCCGTGCCGCGGCTGACCGCCGGCCAGGGCGCGATCATCGGCGTCGGGGCGATGGAGTACCCCGCCGAGTTCCAGGGGATGAGCCAGGAGGCGCTGACCGACCTCGGCATCTCCAAGATCATCACGCTGACCTCGACCTACGACCACCGGATCATCCAGGGCGCCGAGTCCGGCGACTTCCTGCGCCGGCTGCACCAGCTGCTGCTCGGCGAGGACGGCTTCTACGACGACGTCTTCCGGTCGCTGCGCATCCCCTACACCCCGGTGCGGTGGATGCCCGACGTGCGGATCAGCCGCGAGGGCGAGATCGACAAGGAAGCCCGGGTCATCGAGGTCATCGAGGCCTACCGGCGCAACGGCCACCTGATGGCCGACACCGACCCGCTCGAGTACCGGGTCCGCAGCCACCCCGACCTCGACATCCTCGAGCACCACCTGACGCTGTGGGACCTCGACCGCACGTTCCCCGTCGGCGGGTTCGCCGGCGAGAAGCTGATGGCGCTGCGCGACGTCCTGGGGGTGCTGCGCAACTCCTACTGCCGCACGGTCGGCGTGGAGTACATGCACATCACCGACCCCGAAGAGCGGGAGTGGATCCAGAAGCGGGTCGAGGTCAAGGCCGAGCAGCCCGACCGGGAGAAGCAGAAGCACGTCCTCGGCCGGCTCAACGCCGCCGAGGCGTTCGAGACCTTCCTGCAGACCAAGTACGTGGGCCAGAAGCGGTTCAGCCTCGAGGGCGGGGAGTCGGTCATCCCGCTGCTGGACGAGGTGCTCATCGCCGGCACCGACCACGGCCTGGACGAGGTCGCGATCGGCATGGCGCACCGCGGCCGGCTCAACGTGCTGGCCAACGTCCTCGGCAAGAGCTACGCCAAGATCTTCGGCGAGTTCGAGGGCAACATCGACCCCGGCACCGTGCAGGGCTCCGGGGACGTGAAGTACCACCTGGGCGCCGAGGGCACCTTCGAGAACCCGTTCAAGCCGGGTGCGGCGATCGCCGTCTCGCTGGCCAGCAACCCCTCGCACCTGGAGACGGTCAACCCCGTCCTGGAGGGCGTCGTCCGCGCCAAGCAGGACATGATCGACAAGGGCGAGGAGGGCTTCACCGTCCTGCCGGTGCTGCTGCACGGCGACGCGGCCTTCGCCGGGCAGGGGGTCGTCGCCGAGACGCTGAACCTCTCGCAGCTGCGCGGGTACCGCACCGGCGGCACCGTGCACGTCGTCATCAACAACCAGGTCGGCTTCACCACCAGCCCGGCGCAGTCCCGCTCGAGCCTCTACTCCACCGACGTGGCGCGGATGGTCAACGCGCCGATCTTCCACGTCAACGGTGACGACCCCGAGGCATGCGTCCGGGTGGCGCGGCTGGCCGTGGAGTACCGGCAGGCGTTCAAGAAGGACGTCGTCATCGACCTGGTCTGCTACCGCCGCCGCGGCCACAACGAGGGCGACGACCCGTCGATGACCCAGCCGCTGATGTACGACATCATCGACCGGAAGCGCTCGGTCCGGAAGCTCTACACCGAGGCGCTCATCGGCCGCGGCGACATCACGCTGGCCGAGGCCGAGGAGGCCCTCAAGGACTACCGCGACCAGCTGGAGCGGGCCTTCGCCGAGACGCACGACGCGCAGGAGACCTCGAAGCCGCAGCCGGTCATGGACCAGCCCGCGCAGGAGGAGCCGGTCGCCACGGCGATCACCACCGAGGTGCTCAAGGCGATCGGCGACGCCCACGTCTCCCTCCCGGAGGAGTTCACCGTCCACCCCAAGCTCCAGCGGATGCTGGAGCGGCGCGCGGCGATGGTCAGCGAGGGCGGCATCGACTGGGCGATGGGCGAGCTGCTCGCCTTCGGGTCCCTGCTCATGCAGGGCGTCCCGGTGCGGCTGGCCGGTCAGGACTCCCGCCGCGGCACCTTCGTGCAGCGCCACTCGGTGCTCATCGACCGGCAGACCGCCGCGGAGTACACGCCGCTGGCGAACCTGTCGCCGGAGCAGGCGAAGTTCTTCGTCTACGACTCGCTGCTCTCCGAGTACGCGGCGCTCGGCTTCGAGTACGGGTACTCGCTGGCCAACCCGAAGGCCCTGGTGCTGTGGGAGGCGCAGTTCGGCGACTTCGTCAACGGCGCCCAGATGGTCATCGACGAGTTCATCAGCTCGGGCGAGGCCAAGTGGGGCCAGCGCTCCGGCGTCAGCCTGCTGCTGCCGCACGGCCTGGAGGGGCAGGGTCCGGACCACTCCAGCGGGCGCATCGAGCGGTTCCTGCAGATGGCGGCGGAGAACAACATGACCATCGCCAACTGCTCGACGCCGGGCAACTACTTCCACCTGCTCCGCCGGCAGGCGCTCTCCGACGTGCACCGGCCGCTGGTCGTGTTCACGCCGAAGTCGCTGCTGCGCGCCAAGGCCGCCGTCAGCCCCGTCGCGGACTTCACCGAGGAGTCCTTCCGGCCGGTGCTGCCCGACCCGGGCGTGGGCGGCGAGCCGCTCGACGACGGCGCGGTGCGCCGGGTCCTGCTGTGCAGCGGCAAGGTCGCCTACGACCTGATGGCCCAGCGCGAGGCCACCGGCACCGCCGACACCGCCGTCGTGCGGGTCGAGCAGCTCTACCCGCTGCCGGCCGCGGAGATCGTCCAGCAGCTGGAGCGCTACCCGAACGCGGACGACGTCGTCTGGGTGCAGGAGGAGCCGGCCAACATGGGCGCCTGGCAGTTCATGGCCGTGAACCTGCCCGAGCACCTGCCGGCCGGCCGTCGCCTGCGCCGGGTCAGCCGCCGCGCCTCGGCCAGCCCGGCCGTCGGCTCGGCCAAGGTGCACGAGGTCGAGCAGAAGCAGCTCGTCGGCCAGGCCTTCGCCGACTGACGTGTACTTCACCGACCGCGGCCTGGAGGAGCTGGCCGACCGGCGGGGCGAGGAGCAGGTGACCCTCGCCTGGCTGGCCGACCAGATGCAGGCGTTCGTCGACCAGCACCCCGACTTCGAGGTGCCCGTCGAGCGGCTGGCCACCTGGCTGGCCCGCGGCGGTACGGAGGACGACGCGGAGGAGTAACCCTCCCGGCGAGATCGGCGGTCTCGCACGTTCTGGCGGGTCCAGGCGTGCGAGACCGCCGATCTCGTCGTCTCCGGGGGCGCGCCTGCACGCACCCGGGGTCGGACGACGGCACGCTGTGTCCGTGCTCGGTCACTCCCACGCGCTCTCCGGGCTCGCCGCGGGCGCCGCCACGCTGCCCTGGGCCCCGGTCGGGGGCACCGTCGGACAGGTCGCCTGGATCGCCGCCGTCGGCGGGATGGCGATGCTGCCCGACCTCGACCACAACGGCTCGACCGTCTCGGACATGTGGGGTCCGCTCACCGACGTCCCCTCCGGCGCGGTCGGGCGGCTGGCGCAGGGCCACCGCTGGGGCACGCACGACGCCGTCCTCGCGCCGCTGGCCTTCGGCGCGCTCGCGTTGGCCGCGGCGAACGCCTTCTGGTCCAGCCTGCTGCTCCTGGCGCTCGCGATCGGGCTCGCACTGCGGGCGCTGCACTTCGTCATCCCGGGGCGGGCGGAGAACACCGTCGTCGGCAACCTGGTGCTCTCCTGGGCCGGCGCCTGGCTGCTGCTGGAGCATGCCCCCGGCCCCGCCTGGCTGCCCTGGGCGGTCGCGCTCGGGGTGCTGACCCACATCGCCGGGGACGCCGTCACCACGCAGGGCGTGCCGGTCCCGGTGCTCTGGCTGCTGCGCCGCTCCCGGCTGTCGCTCACCCCGCTGCGCACCGGGACGACGCTGGAGAAGGTCGTGCTGGTGCCGGCGTTCGTGCTCGTGACGGTGTGGTGCGTCTACCTCAACACCGACGTCCGCGGCGCGGTCGACCCGCTGCTGGCCGACCTGGGCGGCCTGGGCGGCCTGGGCTGAGAGTGGCCCCCGTGCAGGATCCCGCCGCGAGCATGCGAGTGGCGGGGGGGCAAGGGGGCCTCTCTCAGCGGGTGACGCCCTGCTCCCGGGCGCAGGCGGCCACCGCGGTGGCCACGGCCTCGGCGACCCGGCGGTCCAGCGGGCTGGGCACCACGTAGTCCGGCCGCACCTCGTCGCCCACGACGTCGGCGATCGCGGTGGCCGCGGCCAGCTTCATCTCCTCGGTGATGCTGGTCGCCCCGGCGTCGATCGCACCCCGGAAGACACCGGGGAAGGCGAGCACGTTGTTGATCTGGTTGGGCTCGCCGCTGCGGCCGGTGGCGACGACGGCCGCGTACCGGGCCGCCATCTCCGGGTCCACCTCGGGGATCGGGTTGGCCAGCGAGAACACGATGCAGTTCGCCGCCATCGAGGCGATCGCCGACTCGGGCACCGAGCCACCGGACAGGCCCAGGTAGACGTCGGCCCCCTCCAGCGCACCGGCCATCGTGCCCGCGTAGCCGGCCCGGTTGGTGTTCTCGGCGAGCCAGCGCTTGATCGGCGTGAGGTCGTCCCGGCCGGTGTGCAGCACGCCGCGGGAGTCGGCCACGGCGATGTCGCCCACGCCGGCCTCCAGCAGGATCTTCGTGCAGGCGACCCCGGCCGCACCGGCACCGGAGACGACGGCCCGCAGGTCCCCCAGTTCCCGGCCGACCACCCGTGCGGCGTTGCGGAGCGCGGCCAGGACGACGATCGCCGTCCCGTGCTGGTCGTCGTGCATGACGGGGATGTCCAGCCGCTCGCGCAGCCGGTCCTCGATCTCGAAACAGCGCGGCGCGCTGATGTCCTCGAGGTTGATCCCACCGAAGGACGGCGCGATCGCCGCCACGGTCTCCACGATCGCGTCGACGTCGGACGTGGACAGCACCACCGGCACCGACGACAGACCGGCGAACTCGCTGAACAGGCAGGCCTTGCCCTCCATGACCGGCAGCGCCGCGGCCGGTCCGATGTCGCCCAGCCCCAGGACGGCGGTGCCGTCGGAGACCACCGCGACCACGCGTGGCGCCCAGGTGTACCGGTCGGCCAGGGCCGGCTCGGCGGCGATCGCGCTGGAGACCCGGGCGACACCGGGCGTGTAGGTGAGCGCGAGGTCCGCGGTCGTCTCGATCGGGCGGGTCGGGCGTACGACCAGCTTGCCGCCCTCGTGCACCGCGAACGCCGGGTCGGCGGCGAAGCGGTCGGCAGTCCCGTCCTGCTGCTGCGCGCTCATGGACCCGGGAGCGTAATCCCCCTCGCCCTGCGCCGTCCTGCCGCACGGGGGACACGGACCGGTCCGGCCGACCTCCGCTGCCCGGCCCCCCGCACCGGGCTGGCTACCGTCCAGGCGTGCAGATCCGTCAGCTCGCCGTCGGCGACGCCTACGCCCTCGACCTCGTGCCGCACGGCGACGCGCGGGGCCGGTTCACCGAGTGGTACCGCGCCGACGTGCTCGCCGACGCCGTCGGCCACACCCTGCCGCTGGCCCAGGCCAACCACAGCGTCTCCGCCCGCGGCGTGCTCCGCGGCGTCCACTTCGCGCTGGTCCCGCCGGGGCAGGCCAAGTACGTCTACTGCCCCTCCGGCCGGGTGCTCGACGTCGTCGTCGACGTCCGGGTGGGCTCCCCCACCTTCGGTGCGCACGACGCCGTCGTCCTCGACAGCGCGCAGCCGCGGGCGGTGTACCTCGCCGAGGGCCTCGGCCACGCCTTCCTGTCGCTGGCCGACGGCAGCTCGGTGACCTACCTGGTCTCCAGCGGGTACGACCCGACGCGGGAGTTCGGCATCTCGCCGACGGACCCGGCGCTGGACCTGCCGTGGCCCGGCGACGTGGAGTTCGAGCTGTCGGCCAAGGACCAGCAGGCACCCACCCTGGCCGAGGCCCGCGAGCAGGGGCTGCTGCCGACGTACGAGCAGTGCCGCGCGCGGTACGCGGAGCAGCGCGCGGGCTAGCCGGGACGCCGGCCGAGCCGGCCCGGCCGCGGCCACAGCCGGCCCACGACCCGGCCGACGACGACGGCCGGGCCGAACGCGCGGCTGTCGTCGGTGACGAGGGAGTTGTCGCCCTCGACCCAGTGTCCGCCCGCCACGGCGTGGCGCACCCGCTTCACCACCAGCAGCTCCGGCCGCGCCGGGAAGCGGGCGAGGACGACGGCGTCGTCGGCCACCGTGCCGCCCGGGGGGACCCGGCGCACCAGCAGCCGGTCACCGGAGCGGACCGTCGGCGTCATCGACGGGCCGGCCACACGGGCCACCACCCACGGCGTGACCAGCGCCTCGACGCCCGCCGTCCGCCCTGTTCCGGACGTGTCCCCGCTGCTCACCGGGAGTAGGGTCGCAGACGAACCGACCCCACAGAACCGGAGGCTCAGCCCATGCGTTTCCGCATGTTCTCCGCCGTGGAGGCCACCGCTCACTGCGACCTCCCCTGCGGCGTGTACGACCCGGCCCAGGCCCGCATCGAGGCGGAGTCCGTCAAGGCCATCCAGGAGAAGTACCAGGCCAACGAGGACCCGGCGTTCCGCACCCGCGCGATCCTGATCAAGGAGCAGCGGTCGGACCTGGTCAAGCACCACCTGTGGGTGCTGTGGACCGACTACTTCAAGCCCCCGCACTTCGAGAAGTACCCGCAGCTGCACGAGCTGTTCAACAAGGCGACCAAGCAGGCCGGCGCCGCCGGCGGCAAGGGCAGCATGGACCCCGCCGAGGGCCAGAAGCTGCTGGACTACATCGCCGAGATCGACAAGATCTTCTGGGAGACGAAGGCCGCCGCCTGACAGAGGGCCACCCTGCCCCCACCGTCCGAGGCCCCCGTCCTCCGCACCCCCGGTGAAGGACCCTCCCCCCACGCCTCGCCCGCTCGGGGCGGGACCCGGGAGGGGCCCGAGCCTCGGGAGGGGGCCGGCGGCGGGACCCTGCAGGGAGGCCGCCCACGCAGCACCGACGACGGCCGGCGAGCACTGCGCTCGCCGGCCGTCGTCGTCCCCGCCACCTGCCTGCGGGCGCTCACCTGGCTGCGGCGCACGTCCGCCGCCGCCCTGGTCGCACGGGGCGCCCACCTCGCCACGGCCGAACGCTGAGCGCCGCCCCCACCGGCAGCCGATGAGTTCCGCGGCCCACGGGGGTCCTCCTCCCGACCCCCTCACCCGGACGCCGTCCGGAAGACCCCTGGAGACCCCATGGCCACTCGCCTGAACCCGTACCTGCACTTCTCCGGCAACGCCCGCGAGGCGATGGAGTTCTACCGTTCCGTCCTCGGCGGCCGGCTGGACGTGATGACCTTCGGTGACGTCGGCGGCGGCGGGGGCCAGTACCCCGACGACGGCGTCATGCACGCCTCCCTGCGCACCGACGACGGGCTCGAGCTGATGGCCTCCGACGGCCACGACCCCGACGCCGCCGGGCCCGACCGGGTCTCGCTGTCCCTGTCCGGGGACGACGCGGCGACCCTGACCCGCTGGTTCGAGGCGCTGGCCGAGGGTGGCAAGGTCGACGTCCCGCTGGAGAAGCAGGTGTGGGGCGACACCTTCGGTCAGGTGACCGACCGCTACGGCGTGCGCTGGCTGGTCGACATCGGGTCCGCGCAGGCCTGACCACCCGGACGTCCGGTCACCGGCCCGCGGGGCCGGTGACCGGTCGTTGGAGGTGCGTGCTCCCCGGTACCGTCTGACCTCGATGCGTATCGACCCGGCCGGGTGGCCGTTCGTCACCGGGCCCCTGGCACCCGCCGCCGTCCTCGCCGCCGCCGGGCGGGCCGCCGACCGGCGCGGCCTGCGGCTCGCGGCCTGGCCGTTCGCGCTCCTGTCGGCCTACATGGTGCTGTTCTTCCGGGACCCCGACCGGCGCTGCGACGTCGAGCCGCCGGCCCCGGACGACGTCCTCTCCCCCGCCGACGGCGTGGTGATGGTCGCGGGCGAGCCGCAGGATGGCGTGGCGCCCCAGGGCGACTGGCAGCAGGTCAGCGTGTTCCTCTCCGTGGTGGACGTGCACGTCAACCGGTCGCCGTACCACGGCGAGGTCACGGAGAGCTCCTACCGGAAGGGCAGCTTCCTGGCCGCCTACCGCAAGGAGTCCGCGCACCGCAACGAGCGCAGCGAGCTGTGGCTGCGCGACGGCGACCGCACCGTGGTGTTCCGGCAGATCGTCGGCGTGCTGGCCCGCCGCATCGTCACCCGCACCGGCGTGGGCCGGCAGCTGGCCACCGGCGAGCGGATGGGCCTGATGAAGTTCGGCTCCCGGATGGACGTCTTCGTCCCCCGGGACTGCGAGGTGCTGGTCCGGGTGGGTCAGCGGGTGCGCGGCGGCGAGACCGTCATCGCCCGCTGGTCCGACGTCGGCTGAGGAGGAACCCGGTGCCCAGCTCCGCGTCCGGCGCACGCCTCCCGCAGACCCGGCGGACGGCGACCGTCGAGTTCGTCCGCGGGTCGGTGCGCGGCACCCGGCGGCGGGCGCTGGCGACCCTGCCCAGCCTCTTCACGCTGGCCAACATGATGTGCGGCTTCGTCGCGATCCTGGTCTCCATCCGCGGCCAGTACACGCTCGCCGCGGTCCTGGTCGGGCTCTCGGTGGTCTTCGACATCGCCGACGGCGCCGTCGCCCGGCTGGTCGGCGCGGTGACCCCGTTCGGCCTGCAGTTCGACTCGCTGGCGGACCTGGTCTCCTTCGGCCTGGCCCCGGCGCTGCTGGCCTTCACGCT
Organism: Geodermatophilus sp. SYSU D01176; assembly: GCF_054050015.1. Lineage (NCBI taxonomy): Bacteria > Bacillati > Actinomycetota > Actinomycetes > Geodermatophilales > Geodermatophilaceae > Geodermatophilus > Geodermatophilus sp. SYSU D01176. The sequence continues at coordinate 32,175 of NZ_JBJGYN010000009.1, forward strand.
GTTCTCCGAGGGCCGGGACGCCTGGGACCCGCTGGGCTGGGTGGTCTGCGGCCTGTGGGTGGCGTGCGCGGCGATCCGGCTGGCACGGTTCAACACGACCATCGACCCGACCGCCGACAAGCGGTACTTCACCGGCATGCCGAGTCCGGGCGCGGCCGGTGTCGTGCTGGCCTCGGTGTTCGCCTTCGGCGACCAGATGCAGGGCCGGGAGCGGCTGTGGGTGCTGCTCATCGTCGCCGTGCCGGCGCTGCTGATGGTCAGCACGATCCGCTTCCGCTCGTTCCGCTCGCTGGTCAGCCCGAAGAGCGGTCGACCGTACGGACTGGTCGCCGCGGTCCTCGCCGTGGTCGTCGGCTTCGCCCTCGTGCCGGTCGTGACCGGCTGCGTGCTGGCCTACGGCTACCTGCTGGCGCCGGTCCTGGTGCCGGTGTTCTCGCCCCTGGGCCGGCTGGTGCCGGCCCGCCTGAAGGAGCTGCTCACGTGACGGTGCGGCCGATCCGCCTCGACGACGTCCCCGCCGTGGTGGGCCTGGTCCGGGAACTGGCCGAGTACGAGAAGGCCGCGCACGAGGTCCGGCTGACCGAGGAGCAGCTGACCACGGCGCTCTTCGGCGACGACCCGAAGCTGTTCGGCCACGTCGCTGTCGCCGACGACGGGGTGGCCGACGGCGCCGTCGTCGGCATGGCGCTGTGGTTCCTCAACTTCTCCACCTGGCGCGGCACGCACGGCATCTACCTCGAGGACCTCTACGTCCAGCCCGGGCACCGCGGTAGCGGGTTGGGCCGCGAGCTGCTGCGCACGCTGGCCGACCTGTGCGTGCAGCGCGGGTACGGCCGGCTCGAGTGGTCGGTGCTGGACTGGAACGCCCCGTCGATCGAGTTCTACGAGGCCGCCGGTGCGGTGCCGATGGACGAGTGGACGGTCTTCCGGCTGACCGACGACGCCCTGACCGGTTTCGCCGGCGACCGCCGGGGACCCCGCTGAGCAGGACCGACGCGGGATCGGCAGGATCGTCGGGGTGAGCATCGACCGCAAGCCGGCGGAGTGCTGGCTGACCGACATGGACGGCGTCCTCGTGCACGAGGGCCAGGCCCTGCCCGGCGCCGCCGACTTCCTCGACCGCCTGGTCTCGGCCGGCCGGCGCTTCCTCGTCCTCACCAACAACTCGATCTTCACCCCGCGTGACCTCTCCGCCCGGCTGGCGCGGTCGGAGCTGCAGGTGCCCGAGGCGTCGATCTGGACCTCGGCGCTGGCCACGGCGGACTTCCTGTCGACCCAGCTGCCGAACGGCTCGGCGTACGTCATCGGCGAGGCGGGCCTGACCACGGCGCTGTACGAGGCCGGCTACACGCTCACCGACACCGATCCGGACTACGTCGTCCTCGGGGAGACCCGGACGTACTCCTTCGAGGCGATCACCCGCGCGATCCGGCTGGTGGGCGCGGGGGCCCGCTTCATCGCGACCAACCCCGACGTCACCGGTCCCTCCCCCGAGGGCCCGCTGCCGGCCACCGGCTCGGTCGCGGCGATGATCACCCGGGCCACCGGCTCCGAGCCCTATTTCGTCGGCAAGCCGAACCCGATGATGTTCCGCAGCGCCATGAACCGGATCGAGGCGCACTCGGAGTCCACGGTCATGATCGGCGACCGCATGGACACCGACGTGGTCGCGGGGATCGAGGCCGGCCTGGACACCATCCTGGTGCTCACCGGCTCCACCCGGGCCTCCGACGTGGCGCGCTTCCCGTTCCGGCCGGGCCGGGTGCTCGACTCGATCGCCGACGTGGTCGATCTCGTCTGAAGGAGGACCCCCTCTCCCCCCAACCCCTCGCAAGCTGGGGGGCGGGACCCGGAAAGGGGCCGACGGGCTCGTGCGGAGCCGGTCTTCAGCGGTCCTCGAACGCGAGCCGGGCCTCAGGCGTGGCCAGCAGGTACAGCTCGGTCCCCACGAGCACCAGGATCGGGACGCCGGCCCACGCACCGCCCCACTCGAACGCCGAGTAGTAGCCGAAGAGCCCCAGCAGCAGCTGCAGGAAGACCACCGGCCCGCGCGACCACGGCGACACCCGCCACAGCCCCACGGCGGCCGCGCCCAACGCGACGGCGAAGATGCCGACGTAGACGACCTCGGCCATGGCCCGCCCGACGCTGTCGGCGGTCGAGGTGAACGTCAGGACGAGCAGCCAGAGCGCGACCGCGGCCAGCGCCGCGGCCTCCACGCCGGCCACCAGCGCCGCCTGGCGCACCGCCCTCGGGGCCGCCGGGCGCTCCCGTCCGGGGTGCCGCGCCGCCGGCTCGGCCGCGCCGCCCAGCAGCCGCTCCGCCCTCCGGCGGTCCCGCGGCGGCCTGGCTCCGGACTGTTCGGTCACGACCGGCACGGTACGCGCCGGCGCACCACCGGGACCTCGTCCGCCCGGCCGCCCGCTCGTGACCCCGCACGCCCGCGCGGGGTGAGCCAGGTCGCTGGCTAGCCTGACTGTCATGCGCGCGCTCGTGGTGGCCAACCCCGCGGCGACGACGACCAACCGAGGCATCCGCGACCGCGTGCTCCGGACCCTCGCCGGCGAGCTGCAGGTCGAGCTCGCGGAGACGACCCACCGCGGGCACGGCAGCGAGCTGGCCCGCAAGGCGTGCGTCGACGGCGTCGACGTCGTCCTCGCGCTCGGTGGCGACGGCACCGTCAACGAGGTGGTCAACGGCCTGCTGCACGACGGCCCCGGCGAGCAGGTCCCGCCGCTGGCCGTGGTGCCCGGGGGCTCGACGAACGTCTTCTCCCGCGCGCTCGGCCGCGCACGGGACCCGCTGGCCGCCACCCGGGAGGTCCTCGACTCGCTGCGCGCCGGCCGCACCCGGCGGATCTCGCTGGGCACGGCCAGCACCCGCGGCGCCACCGCGGCGCCGGCGCGGTTGCCCGACCCGGGGCTCGCGCAGTCCGCCGCCGACGCCGGGGCCGCGGCGCACCCGGGGTGGGGGGACCCGCGCTGGTTCGCCTTCTCCGCCGGGCTGGGCTTCGACGCCGACGTCATCGGCCGGGTGGAGGCCCACCGCGCCCGCGGCGTCCGGTCCACGGGGCTGCTCTACGTGGTGGAGGCGACGAGCGCGTTCGTGTTCGGCCGCGAGCGCCGGGACCCGGCGATCTCGGTCCACCTGCCCGACGGTCCCCCGCTCGACGGGCTGTTCCTCTGCCTGGTCTCCAACGTCTCGCCGTGGACCTACCTGGGCGCGCGGGCGGTGAACCCGACCCCGGACGCCTCCTTCGACAACGGCCTGGACGTCTTCGCGCTCGGCCGCACCGGCATCGTCCGGATGCTGCACCACGTCCGCGAGGTCTTCGCGCCGCGCCCCGACGTCCGTGGCGACGGCGTGCACCGCTGGCACGACCAGGCCGAACTGACCCTCACCGCACGCCGTCCGCAGGGCTGGCAGCTCGACGGCGACCACCTCGGGACCGCGACCGGGCTGCGGGTGCGCAGCGTCCCCTCCGCGCTGACCGTCGTCGTCTGAGGGCGGCTCTGCCGGCGCCCTCCACGCGCTGGGGGCAGGATCCCGCCCGCAGACCGCCGAACGCGCCCGCAGAGCGACGCAGGGAAACGGGCCGGTTCCGGTCGGCGGCCGGTGACCTGCGGTTTCACCCACGGGAGGCGGCGATTGTCAACGCAGCGCGCGAGAGGACCGTCTGGTCGAGTGGCGGCCCTATCATGCCCGTGGTGAGCTTGCTCACGAGGGGTCGACCGATGCCCTCGTTCTGCTTGACAGGTGTCCTCGCCGTGAAAACATCGCGGGAGGAAAGCAACCTGTCGGTAACACATGCATGAAGTCGCTGTGCCATGGCGCTGGTCACCCCGGTGCCGGCCTGCGGATCGGTCCGAGGCCGGCGACGACTGCACCACACCGTAGACGACATCGAGGAGAACACGGCCATGGACTGGCGCCACCGCGCGCTCTGCCGCGACGAGGACCCGGAACTGTTCTTCCCCATCGGGACGACCGGTCCGGCACTCGTCCAGATCGAGCAGGCCAAGGGTGTGTGCCGGCGCTGCCCCGTCGTCGAGTCCTGCCTGGACTGGGCGCTGCGCTCGGGACAGGACTCCGGCGTCTGGGGTGGACTCTCCGAGGACGAGCGGCGCGCGCTGAAGCGGCGCCAGGCTCGCACCCGCGTCCGCACCGCCTGAGGACACCGCACCACCAGCACCGCCACGAGGCCGGCCCGGGACACCCGGGCCGGCCTCTGTGTCGTCCGTCGCCCTGCGGAGCTCACACCGCGGCCAGTGGCCGTCCCCGGGCCGCAGCCCGTGCCCCGACCGGTCGAAGGACCGCCCTCGCCGGCTCGGGGCGGGCCCCTGGGCGGGGCCGTCCGGGGGCCCGCGATCGGCCCGCCTGGCTAGCGGCGGGGTCTCCCCGCGCCGGGCAGGGTGAGGACGACCTCGGTGCCGGTGCGGCCGTCCGCGGGCGGGGAGGGCGGGCTGGTCATGGCGAGGCTGCCGCCCAGCTCGCTGGCGACCAGCGTGCGCACGATCTGGAGGCCCAGCCCGTCGCCGGCCTCGGGGTCGAAGCCCTCGGGCAGCCCCCGGCCGTCGTCCCGCACCCGGACGACGAGGTCGTCGCGGTCCCGCTCGGCCACCAGCTCGATGCTGCCCGGGCTGCCGTCGGGGAAGGCGTGCTCGGCGGCGTTGTGCAGCAGCTCGGTGACCACCAGCACCAGCGGGGTGGCCGCCACCGCCGGCAGCTCCCCGAACTGGCCGACCCGCCGGGTCCGCGCCGCCGGGCCGACCGAGGTCAGGTCGCCCAGCATCGGCAGCACCCGGTCGAGGACGTCGTCGACGTCCACCACGTCCTCGCGGCTGCCGGCCAGCGTCTCGTGGACCACCGCGATGGACGACACCCGCCGCACCGACTCCTCCAGCGCCTCGCGGGCCGCGGGCTCGGTCATCCGGCGCGCCTGCAGCCGCAGCAGGGCCGCGACGGTCTGCAGGTTGTTCTTCACCCGGTGGTGGATCTCCCGGATGGTCGCGTCCTTGGTCAGCAGCGCGCGGTCCCGGCGGCGGACGTCGGTCACGTCGCGCACCAGCACCAGCGCCCCCTCCTCGGCGCCCGGTGCCTGCAGCGGCAGCGCCCGCACCAGCAGCGTCGCCGACGTGCTCTCGACGTCCATCAGGTCGGGGAACCGGCCGGCCACCGCGGCCCGGATGCCGGCCGCGACCGTCTCCCCGGCCACCCGGTCGGCCGCGGCGTCCAGGGTGAGGCGCGCGAGGTCCGCGCCGACGACGTCCCCGGTGACCCCCAGCCGGCGGTAGGCAGACAGCGCGTTCGGGCTGGCGTAGGCCGCGCGGCCGTCGGCGTCCAGCCGCACCAGACCGTCGCCGACGCGCGGGCTCAGCTCGGCGTCCAGCGGCTTCTGCGGCGGGAAGGTGCCGGCGGAGACCATCAGGCAGAGGTCGGCGGCGATGTCGAGGTAGGTGAGCTCCAGGGTGGACGGCGACCGGGTCACCGCCAGGTTGGTGTCCCGCGCCAGGACGGCGACGACGACGCCGTCGTGCCGCACCGGCACGACCTCCCGGCGCCGCGGGGTGCCGCTCGACCAGTCCGGCTCCCCCTCCGTGACCGGTCGGCCCTCGCGGTGCGCCACCAGGAACGGCTCGGCGGCCGGCCCCTCCACCTCCGCGCCCACCAGGTCGTCGGGCTGGCTGGTGGGCGCGGTGAGCGGGCGCACCTGCGCCACGCACCACCACGCGCCGGAGCGCAGCGGCACCCACAGCGTCAGGTCGGCGAACGACAGGTCGGCCAGCAGCTGCCAGTCGGCCACCAGCCGGCGGGCGTGGTCCACCTGCGCCGGCGCGGAGGCCGAGCCGCGGGTGAGGCGTTCGAAGAGGCTCGTCATCGTGGTTCCGAGCGTAGGTCCGTGCGCGCCTACGCTCGGCGCCGTGTCCTCGTCCCCCGACGCACCGCCCCTGACCGTCGACCGCGCCCGTCCCGACGACCACGCGCGGATCGGACAGCTCACCCACGACGTCTACGTGGGCGGTGGGCTGGCCTCCCCCGAGTACGGCGTGCAGCTCCGCGACGTCGCCGGCCGGGCCGACCGCGCCGAACTGCTCGTCGTCCGCGACGACGGGGGCCGCGTGGTCGGCAGCGTGGCGCTGGTGCTCGCGGGCGACTTCGGCGAGATCACCGAGTCCGACGACGAGGCCGCGTTCCGCATGCTCGTCGTCGACCCGGCCGTCCAGGGCCGCGGCATCGGCGAGCTGCTGGTGACCGCCTGCCTGGACCGGGCGCGGGCGGCCGGGAAGCGCCGCATGGTGCTCTCCACCGACCGACGGATGACGGCGGCGCAGCGCCTCTACGAGCGGCTCGGCTTCACCCGGCTGCCGGAGCGGGACTGGCGTCCGACGCCCTGCACCGACCTGCTGGTCTACGCGCTCGACCTGTGAGCCGGCCCCGTCCAGAGGCTCGGCCCGAGCCTGCGAGGGGTGAGGGGGACGGGGTCCTTCGAGGGGTCCTTCATCCGTCGACGGTGGCGATGAGGTCGCCCTCCTGCAGCACCTCGCCCTCGACGACGTGCAGTTCACGGACGGTGCCGGCCTGCTCGGTGAGGACGGGGATCTCCATCTTCATCGACTCGAGGATCACCAGGGTGTCGCCGGCCGCCACCTCGCTGCCCGGCTGGACGAGCACCTTCCAGACGCTCGACACCATCTCGGCGTGGATCTCCTCGACCACCACCAGCACCTCCTCGACCGACCTGGTCCCATCCTGGCACGCGCCCTCCCTCGCGGGCGCACGTCACACGGGGCGGTCGGACGCCAGCCGTTCGAGCACCGCGCACACCTCGGGACCGTCGTGCGGCACGCCCACCTCCGGCACCGCGTCGAGGACGTCGCTGACGGCCCGCGCGGCGGTCGCGGTGTCCCGGGCCCCCGCGCTGATGGTCGCCAGCAGCGCGTCGTACCAGCGGTCCAGCCGGTCGCCCGGCTCGTAGCCGCTCACCGCGACCACGTCGACGCCGGACGTCCCGCCCGGGAGGCGACCCGACCGCGGCAGCCGGCCGGTGACCCGCCCGCCCTGCCCCGGCGGCAGGGTGGACCGCAGCTGCACGGTGACCGCCCGCCGCGGTGGCGCACCGGTCCCGGCGTCGGCGGCCGAGCTCCCCGCGGCACTGCGCAGCGCCAGCTCGACGGCATCCACCCCGTGCGCCCGCTCCAGCACCGTCATGTCGAGGGAGAAGCCGGCCGCGACCTCGGCCAGTTCGCCGTCCGGGGCGATGCCCACGGTGACCAGCCCGCGCCAGCCGATCTCCGGCAGGCGCTTGGCGGTCGGGGGCAGCTCGAACGGCTCGTCCGGGGTCCAGGAGACGCGGGCGATGCCGGCCGCGCGGTCCCGGGACACCGGCGTCGTGCAGCGCAGCCCCCCGTCGGTGACCAGCGCGAGGAACCCGCGCTCGCTGGCCGGCTCGACGCCGTCCCCGCCGAGCCGCTCGAGCACCGCGGCCGACGGGCCGACCCAGGTGAGACCGGCCGCCACCACCGCACCGGCCAGCCGGGCGTTGCCGGCCAGGGCCGGCGGCACCGGGAGGACGGCCTGCGCGCCGCTGCGGCGGGCGGCCTCGACGATCCGGTCCACGGCGAGGTAGGACTCCGCGGCCGGGGCCGGGCCGAGCAGGATCGCCTCGTCGGCCAGCCGCACGTGACGGGCGGAGCGGTCGGCCTCCGAGTGGACGGCGACCGTCTTCACGTCCAGGCGGGAGCAGGCCGCCACCACCGCGCACGCGGCCGGCCCCCGACCCGCCACGAGCACGCTCTCGATCCCGACGTGTGCCACGTCCCGAACCGCCTTCCACCGACCTCGGCGTCGTCCTCCCTCCCAGCCTCACCCCCCGCACCGCCGGACCGCTACAGGGGAACGGCAACACGCGAGCTCGTGAGAGGCTGGAGGTCCAGCCTGACGGGTCCCCCGGCGTCGCAGCGCACCACGCGGCCTCGGGTTCCCCGGAGGTGTCCAGGGGTCCGCCGACGGACCTGCAGCAGCGATGACGGAAGGAGGGCAGCGATGTCCAAGCGTGGACGCAAGCGCCGCTCCCGCAAGGGGAACAAGGCCAACCACGGCAAGCGCCCCAACGCCTGACGAAGGACCCCCTGCCTCCCACCGCTCGCAGGCTCGCGGCGGGACCCCGCAGGGGGCCGTGCGCGAGAGGCCCAGGACCCGTCGGGTTCTGGGCCTCTCGCGTCCAGGCCACCCTCCAGGGCCCGCGCCGCGTGTGCGTGGCGTGGGAGGGGCTGGTCCGTCAGGCGGTGGGGTGCTCCTGCGTGCGCTCCACGCTGACCCGCTCGACGCTGACCTGCGTGCCGTCCTCCTCGAAGGAGACGCTGGTCAGCTGCAGCTTGATCCGGTCCCGCAGCCCGGGCGGCGGGGTGTCGCCCCCGCACCGCCGGCGGACCAGTGCCTTGAACTCCTGCTCGATGCCGAACTGGCGCAGGCAGGGCGAGCAGTCCTCGAGGTGCTCGGCGATGACCTGCCGCCGGGCGGGCTCGGTCTCGTGGTCGAGGAACTCGAACACGTGGGACAGCACGTCGTCACAGGAGTCGATCGAGATCGGCTCCCCGGCGCCCGGACGCTGGTCGCTGGTCACGAGCGGGTCGCCTCCTCCCCGGCACCGGCCCGGACGAAGCCGCGCTCCCGGGCGTAGTCGGCCAGCAGCTTCTGCAGCCCACGGCGACCGCGGTGCAGGCGGGACATCACCGTGCCGATGGGCGTGCCCATGATCTCGGCGATCTCCTTGTAGGCGAACCCCTCGACGTCGGCGAGGTAGACCGCCAGGCGGAAGTCCTCCGGCAGCTGCTGCAGGGCCTCCTTGATGTCGGAGTCCGGCAGGTGGTCCAGCGCCTCGATCTCGGCCGAGCGCAGGCCGCTGGAGCTGTGCTCCTCGGCGGCGTACAGCTGCCAGTCCTGCACCTGGTCGGTGGGGTACTGCTGCGGCTGCCGCTGCTTCTTGCGGTAGCTGTTGATGTAGGTGTTGGTCAGGATCCGGTACAGCCAGGCCTTGAGGTTGGTGCCCGCGGCGAACTGGTGGAACGCCGAGTAGGCCTTCACGAACGTCTCCTGGACCAGGTCCTCGGCGTCGGCCGGGTTGCGGGTCATCCGCAGGGCCGCCGGGTAGAGCTGGTCGAGATAGGGCAGCGCGTCCCGCTCGAAGCGGGCGTCGCGCTCGGCACGGGTCTCGTCGACCTCCGTGCGGCTGCCGCCCTCGCGCGCCTCGGGCACCTCGACCGGCGAGGTGTCCTCGACGGCGTCGGTGGTCGTGGTCTCGGGCGTGCGGTCCGCGGACTCCTCAGGCACCGACCGTCCTCTCTGCGGCGCCCGGGCGCGGGTCACCACCTCCGACGATCCTAGCCGCGCGGCCCCGGGCCGGCCCGGGGGCCGCCGGAGCGCAGGGCGCTGGCGGGCGCTGGTGGAGAGGGTGTTGCTCACGCGGGGTCCAACCCTGCGGGCCGGGCCCGCCATTCCCCGGTGTGCGGCAGAACTACTCTCCCGGACCGTGGCGGCGACCCCCGCGGTGCGGGCTCTGGAACGGGCCCGGGTGGCCCACACCCTGCACCCGTACGACCCCGAGCACCCCGCCGGCCAGGGCCGCGGCGAGGCCGCGGTGGCCGCGCTCGGCGCCGACCCGCGCCAGGTGTTCAAGACGCTGGTCGCCCGGGTGGACGGCGTCCTCACCGTCGCCGTCGTCCCGGTGGCCGGCAGCCTCGACCTCAAGGCGCTCGCCGCGGCCGCCGGCGGGCGCAAGGCCGCGATGGCCGACCCGGCCGACGCGGAGCGGACGACCGGCTACGTGCTCGGCGGCATCAGCCCGCTGGGTCAGCGCAAGGCGCTGCCGACGGTCGTCGACGAGTCGGCGCTGGACTTCGCCACGGTGTTGGTCAGCGCCGGACGGCGGGGTCTGCAGGTTGAGCTGGCGCCGGCGGACCTGGTGCGGCTGACCCGGGGGCGCACCGCGGCGATCGCCCGCTGACCGGCGATTGCCGCGGAGAACGCCGGGGGCTGGACGGGGCCGCAGCTCAGGAGCCGGGCGCGGCGTAGGGCGTGAGCAACTGGTCGACCGGCGCGTGGTCGTCGGTGAGCACCTCGGCGTCGCCGACGAACTCCACCAGCTCCTGCCCGGACGCGACCCGCCAGTCGAGGTCGTGGTCGCGCAGCGCGGCGGCGACCGCGTCGAGCGGCAGCGGCTGCTGCGCGGCCAGGACGACGACGTTGCCGCCGTCCTCCCCCGCGAGGACGGCGTCCCGGGCGAGCAGCGCGACGTGCGGGAAGACCGCATCCAGCGTGGCCAGCTCCGCCCGCACGAACCCCAGCGGCGGGTTGTCGATGAGGTTGGCGACGTAGACGCCGTCGTGGGCGAGCGCGCGGTCGACCAGCTCCAGTGCCTCCACGGTGGTCAGCTGCCAGGGCACCGAGAGCCCCCCGAAGGCGTCGCCGACGACGAGGTCGCGCTCCCCCACCGGTTCCTCGCCGAGCGCCACCCGGGCGTCGGCGACCTCGACCTGCAGCCCGTCGGTCTCGGTCAGCCCGAGGTGCTCGCGGTCCATGGCGACCACCCCGGGGTCGACCTCGACCACCAGGCTGGCGGTGCCCGGGCGGACCGCGGCGAGGTAGCGCGGCACGGTCGCCCCGCCACCGCCGAGGTGCAGCGCCGACAGCGGCTCCCCGGCCGGGGCCATGGCGTCGGTCACCGCGGCGATCGCCCGGACGTAGTCGAACTCCAGGTACGTGGGGTCGGCGAGGTCGACGTAGCTGTGCCGCAGCGTGTCCAGCACCAGCGCGCGGCCGGTCTCCCGCTCGGGGTCGGCGACCACCCGGGCGCAGTGGTAGGCGGTCTCGGCCTGGCAGCGGCTCGGCGCGACCGCCGCGAGCAGCGAGCCGGCCAGGGCGAGCAGGAGCAGTGCCGCCGGCACCCGCCCGGCGATCCCGCCGGTGTGCCGCCGCAGGAGCACGCCGACCGCGACCCCGGCGAGCACGGTCACCAGGCCGGTGCCGACGAGGATGCCGCTGGTCGGGAACACCGCCACGAGCAGGAAGCCGGTGAGGAAGGTGGCGGCGATCCCGCCGAGGGTGCCGATGCCCGACAGCCGGCCGACCACCGAGCCGGTCTCCGCCAGGCTGGCCAGCTGCAGCTTGACCACCATCGGCGGCACCGCCGACAGCAGCGCCGCGGGGACGACGACGGCGACCGCGGCCAGCAGCAGCACGCTGCCGGCGTCGGCACCCGTCAGCAGCGACCCGGCGAAGCGCACCAGCGGCAGGACGGCGACCAGCAGGGCACCGCCGGCGACCATCAGCGGCGCGATCAGCCGGCGCGGGTCGGTGCGGTCGGCCAGGGCGCCGCCCATCCACGCCCCGACCGCGATGGCGGCCAGCGCGAAGCCGATGACCGCGGTGTTGGTCTGCAGGGTGATCCCGACGTACGGGGCGATCAACCGCAGCCCGGCGATCTCCAGGACCAGCACGGCTCCGGAGGACAGGAAGGTGACGGCGGCGGCCACCCAGTCGGGCAGCGCGCCCGCGCGCGGGCGCTGGATGGCCTCGGGCAGGGCCTCCTCGATACCGGCCACCTCAGAAGAGCGCGGGCTGGTCGGCCGGCTCGGCGACCGACTCGGCGCGGGCGGTCAGCCCGACGCCGTTGTTCTTCACGCTGTTGACCGCTGGGCTCACCGGCCGCAGCTCCAGGCCCTCGACCAGCTCCGGCGGGGTCGGCGCGGCCAGCTCGGCGACGTCCTCGCGCGCCGGGTCCAGCCAGTCGGCCCAGCGGTCGCGGGGCAGCACCAGCGGCATCCGGTCGTGGATCTCGGTGAGTGCTCCGACGGCGGGCTCGGTGATGACCGTGCAGGTGTAGAGCCGGTCGTCGCCCTCGCCCCAGACCTCCCACAGGCCGGCGAAGGCGAGCACCGACCCGTCCCGCGGGGTCATGTAGTAAGGCTGCTTGCCGGGCCCGTCGAGCCGCTTCGCCCACTCGTACCAGCCGTCGGCCGGCACCAGGCAGCGGCGCGAGCGGGCGGCGCGGCGGAAGGCGGGCTTCTCGGTGAGCGACTCGACGCGGGCGTTGAGCATCCGGTTGCCGACCGACGGGTCCTTGGCCCAGGAGGGCACCAGGCCCCAGCGGACGGCGCGCAGCTCGCGGTGCGTGGCCCCGGTGGGCGCACCCTCGGGGTCGCGCTCCTTCTTCTGCCGGACGACGTAGACGTCCTTGGTCGGGGCGACGTTGTAGTCCGCCGGCAGCGGGCGCTGCCCCTCGGCCGGGACCGCCTCGAACTCCAGGACGAGGTCCTCGGGACGGCGGCTGGCGGCGTAGCGGCCACACACGGTGGTACCTCCCGGTCGGGGCCGGCTGATGCGGTCACCTGCGACTGTAGGCCCGGGGACGGACGGTTCCCGGCGGCGGCGGACGGGCAGGCCGGTTCGACGTCCCGACGCCCGAGAGACGAGGATCACGCCCGTGACCGCGACCCAGACCCCACCGACCGAGCACCCGAAGACCGCCAGCGAGTCCGGCGAGCGCCGCTACGCGACGGTCAACCCCTTCACCGGCGAGACGGAGCAGGAGTTCGACTTCACCCCGACCGAGGCGATCGACGGGATCATCGGGCGGGCGCACGCCGCCTACCAGGAGTGGCAGCACCGGCCGGTCGAGGACCGCGCCGCCGTCGTCCGGCGCGCCGCCGAGCTCATGGACGAGCGCCGCGAGGACCTGGCCGCGACCATCACCCGGGAGATGGGCAAGCGGCACGACGAGGCCGTCGGCGAGCTGAAGCTCTGCTCGATGATCCTGACGTACTACGCCGACAACGGCCCGGGCTTCCTCGAGCCCACGGCGATCCAGCCGCTGCTGGGCAAGGGCGAGGCGGTCGTCGAGACCCGGCCGGTCGGCGTCCTGCTGGCCATCGAGCCGTGGAACTACCCCTTCTACCAGGTGGTCCGCGTGGCCGGCCCGAACCTGGTGCTGGGGAACACGGTCATCCTCAAGCACGCCGAGATCACCCCCCAGTGCGCGGTGGCGATCGAGCAGCTGTTCACGGACGCCGGGGCTCCCGAGGGCGTGTTCACCAACACCTTCCTGCGGATCGCCGACGTCGAGCAGGTCATCGCCGACCCGCGCATCCAGGGCGTGACCCTGACCGGCAGCGAGCGCGCGGGCAGCGCCGTCGGCGCCCTGGCCGGCAAGCACCTGAAGAAGTCGGTGCTGGAGCTCGGCGGCAGCGACCCGTTCATCGTGCTCGACGCCGAGGACATGGGCGCCACCATCAAGGCCGCGACCATGGGCCGGATGCAGAACACCGGCCAGGCGTGCACCGCGTCCAAGCGGCTGATCGTCCCCGAGGAGCTCTACGAGCCCTTCGTCGAGGGCCTCAAGCAGGCGTTCTCCACCTTCTCCCCCGGCGACCCGGCCGACCCGTCGACGACGCTGGCCCCGCTCTCCAGCGAGCGCGCGGCGCAGGACCTGCACGCCCAGATCCAGGACGCCGTCGACAAGGGCGCCACCGTCGTCGCCGGCGGGACGCGGCCCGAGCACCCCGGCGCGTTCGTCGAGGCGACGATCCTCACCGACGTCACCCCGGAGATGCGGGCCTACCGCGAGGAGCTGTTCGGCCCGGCGGCCGTGGTCTACAAGGTGAAGGACGCCGAGGAGGCCGTCGCTCTGGCCAACGACAGCGACTTCGGCCTGGGCGCCACCGTCATGAGCAGCGACCTCGACCGCGCCCGGGCGGTGGCCGAGCGGCTCCAGGCCGGCATGGTGTGGATCAACCAGCCCACCGGTTCCTCCCCGGAGCTGCCGTTCGGCGGCATCAAGCGCTCCGGCTACGGCCGGGAGCTCTCCGAGCTGGCGATGTTCGAGTTCGCCAACCGGCGGCTGGTCCGGACGGTGCCGGCGAAGAAGGCCGCCAAGCCGGCCGGCGGCTGAAGGAGGACCGCCTCGGCTCCCTGTAGGGTCCTGCCCCGAGCTTGCGAGGGGTGGGGGGCAGGGAGTCCTGCAACGGGCAGGATGAGCGCATGAGCTCGGTCTGGACGACGCCGCACCGCGCGACCCCGGTGGACGCCGTCGTCGCCCTGCCCGGGTCCAAGTCGCTGACCGCCCGGGCGCTGGTCCTGGCCGCGCTCGCCGAAGGCCCGGGCCGGCTGGTCCGGCCGCTGCGCGCCCGGGACACCGACCTGATGGCGGCCGCCCTGCGGGCCCTCGGCGTGCGGGTCGACGAGGACGGCGAGGACTGGATCGTCACCCCCGGCGAGCTGCGCGGCCCGGCCGAGGTCGACGCCGGGCTGGCCGGCACCGTGCTGCGCTTCCTGCCGCCGGTCGCCGCGCTCGCCGACGGCCCGGTGCGGGTGGACGGCGACCCGCGGCTGCACGAGCGCCCCAACGCCGGGCTGATCGCGGCGCTGCGCGACCTCGGCGTGCCGGTCGACGACGGCGGCCGCGGCCGGGCGCCGTTCACCGTGAACGGCACCGGGCGGGTGCGCGGCGGCGCGGTGACCGTCGACGCGAGCGAGTCCTCGCAGATCGTCTCCGGGCTGCTGCTGGCCGCGGCCCGGTTCGACGAGGGGCTCGACCTGGCCCTCGCCGGCGGGGTGCCGTCGATGCCGCACGTGGAGATGACCGTGGCGTCGCTGCGCGGACGCGGCGTGGACGTCGTCGGCACCGCGCGGGGCTGGCGGGTCGCCCCCGGACCGGTCGCGGCGCGCGACGAGGTGCTCGAGCCGGACCTGTCCAACGCGGCGCCCTTCCTCGCCGCCGCGCTGGTGACCGGCGGGTCGGTGACGGTCCGCGACTGGCCCGAGGAGACCACCCAGCCCGGCGGCCGGCTCGACGCGCTGCTGGGCGCGATGGGGGCCGCCGTGGAGCGCACCGGCGACGGCCTGCGGGTGACCGGCACCGGGACGGTCCGCCCGCTGGTCGCCGACCTCGGCGAGGTGGGCGAGCTCACGCCGGTGCTGGCGGCGCTCTGCGCACTGGCCGACGGGACCTCCCGGCTGACCGGGCTGGGGCACCTGCGCGGTCACGAGACCGACCGGCTGCAGGCGCTCGACGAGGTGCTGTCCGCCGTGGGAGCCCGCGTCGAGCAGCTGCCCGACGGCCTGGTGGTCACGCCGGGCCCGCACCGGGCGGCGCAGGTGGGCAGCTACGCCGACCACCGGATGGTGCACGCCGCGGCCGTCCTCGGCCTCGCCGTCGAGGGCGTCGAGGTCCGCGACCCGGAGGCGGTGAGCAAGACGCTGCCGGACTTCGTCGACCGGTGGAACGCGATGCTCGGGGTCGAGCGCTGAGCCCCCGCAGGCACGACAAGCGGTCGGACGAGGACGACGTCCGGGTCCGCCCCAGCCGGCGCGGCTCCCGGCCGCGCACCCGCACCCGGCCGACCCACTCCGACGCCGTCCCGGGGCTGGTGGTCGCGGTCGATCGCGGCCGGATGACCGTGCGCGTCGAGGGCGCCGGCGGCGCCCCGGTCGAGGTGACCGCGATGCGCGCCCGGGAGCTGGGGCGGCACGGCGTCGTCGTCGGCGACCGGGTGCGGCTGGTCGGCGACACCACCGGCCGGCCGGACAGCCTGGCCCGCATCGTCGTCATCGAGGACCGGACGACGTCCCTGCGCCGCACCGCCGACGACACCGACCCCACTGAGCGGGTCGTGGTGGCCAACGCCGACCAGCTGGTCATCGTCACCGCGGTCACCGACCCCGACCCCGCGCTGGGCTTCCTCGACCGGTGCGTGGTCGCCGCCTACGCCGGGGGGCTGGAGCCGCTGCTCTGCCTCACCAAGACCGACCTGGCCAGCCCTCAGCCGCTGCTCGACCGCTACGCAGGGCTGGACGTCGACGCCGTCCCGATGTCGCGGGAGACGCCGCTGGACGCGCTGCTGGCACGGCTGGACGGGCGGATGAGCGTGCTGGTCGGCCAGTCCGGCGTCGGCAAGTCCACGCTGGTCAACCGGCTCGTGCCGGACGCCGACCGGGCGACCGGGGAGGTCACCAAGGTGGGCAAGGGCCGGCACACGTCGTCCTCGGCGGTGCTGCTGGACCTGCCCGGCGGCGGAACCGTCATCGACACCCCGGGCATCCGCTCGTTCGGCCTGGCCCACGTCACCGCCGAGGACGTCCTCGCCGCGTTCGACGACGTCGCGGAGGCCGCGGTCGACTGCCCGCCCGGCTGCGGGCACACCGCCGCGGACCCCGACTGCGCGCTGGACGCCTGGGCCGACGCCGGCCCGCCGGCCCGCCGGGAGCGGCTGGAGAGCCTGCGTCGTCTGCTGGACGCCGTCGGCCAGCTCGGCCCCGGCTACTGACGCGAACCGCGTGCGCGCACACCTCGGCCGCTGCCCGGGGGGCGAGATGCGGACCGTGGCTGTCTCCGGCCGGGTCGGGACGACCGTCGTCCGCATCTCGGTGCGGGGTCGACCGCCGGGTCCCTAGACGTCGACCCAGCCGCCGCTGCGCCAGTAGCGGCCGGCCTCGCGGGTGAGCAGGCCCTCGTCGACCAGGTAGCGGCGCAGCGCGGCGGTGTCGGGGTGCCAGACCGCCAGCAGCGCGTTGACCTCGCGCTCGGGATAGCGGACGCCGACGTCGAAGACCCGCACCAGGTGCTCCAGCACGATCCGCCGCTTGCTCTGCTGCGCCGGGATGGACACCAGCCGCCCGTCGCGGACGAACGCCGACAGGACGGCGTCCTCGGCGGGGTCGTCGGACAGCGGCTCGGGCGGCGGGGCGGCCTCGGCGGCGGCGCGGGCCGCGGCGCCGAAGCGCTCGGTCAGCAGCTCGAGCTCGTGCCGGTCGCGGCGGACGAGGCCGGCCCGGCCCAGCCGGCGCGCGGCCAGGGCGACGTCCTTGAGCGGCAGCCCGGTGGCCTCCGCGACCTCCTCGAGCGTGCCGGCCCCCAGGGCGAGGGCGGCGACGACCTTGAGGCGGACCGGGTCGGCGAGCAGCCCGGCGATCGTCGCGGCGTGCACTCCCCGACGGTATCCGCGCATCGGCCACGGCGGACGCGGGTAGGCCGGGGTCATGGTGAGCCCGATCGACATCCAGAAGGCCCTCAAGGGCATGGACTACCCGGCCACGAAGCAGCAGATCCTGGAGCACGCCAAGGGCGGCGACAAGGAGGTCCTCGACGCGCTGGACAAGATCGACGACCGGGAGTACGAGGGGCCCAGCGGGGTCAGTGCCGCGGTCTTCGACTGAGCGCCGCTAGGTTCGGTGCCCATGACACCGGGCCGGGACTACACGGGGGACATGCACCTGGCGCACGTGCTGGCCGACCAGGCTGACTCGATCAGCCTCGACCGCTTCAAGGCGCTGGACCTGCAGGTCGACACCAAGCCGGACCTCACGCCGGTCACCGACGCCGATCGCGCCGTGGAGGAGCAGCTGCGCATCACCCTCGCCCGCGCCCGCACCCGCGACGCGGTGCTCGGCGAGGAGATGGGCGCGACCGGCCACGGTCCGCGGCGGTGGGTGCTCGACCCCATCGACGGGACGAAGAACTTCGTGCGGGGCGTGCCGGTCTGGGCCACGCTCATCGCGCTGTTCGACGGCGACGAACCGGTCGTCGGCCTGGTCTCCGCGCCGGCGCTCAACCGTCGCTGGTGGGCGGCCAAGGGCGTCGGCGCCTGGACCGGGCGGCGGCTGGAGTCGGCGACCCGGTGCACGGTGTCGGGGGTGGGCCGGCTGGACGACGCGAGCCTGTCCTACTCGAGCCTGTCGGGCTGGGAGGAGCGCGGCCTGCTCGGCGGCTTCCTCGACCTGACCCGGTCGGTGTGGCGCACCCGCGCCTACGGCGACTTCTGGAGCTACGTGCTGCTGGCAGAGGGGGCGGTGGACGTCGCCTGCGAGCCCGAGGTCTCGGTGTGGGACCTCGCCGCCCTCGACGTCATCGTGCGCGAGGCCGGCGGCGCGTTCACCGACCTCTCCGGCGTCCCGGGCCCGGCCGGGGGCAGCGCGCTGGCCACCAACGGCCGGCTGCACGACGCCGCGCTGGGCCTGCTGCGCCGGCCCGAGCCCGCCTGAAGAAGGGCCTCCCTGCCCCCGCCACTCGCACGCTCGCGGCGGGACCCTGCAGGGAGGCCACCCTCCGCCTAACGGCCGCGGCCGCCCTGGAAGCGACGGCGGGCGTCGTCGATCTTCGCCCGGGTCTTCGGGTCCTTGGCCAGCTGCTGGGCCTTCTCGGTGGCCTGCGCGATGACCTGCCGGCCCTTCGGCGTGTTCGCGAACTGGGTCAGCTTGCTGAACAGTGACGCCATCCCTGGGTCCTCCTCGCGTCGTCCGGGCGGCGGCTCCGCCCTCCTGACGGGGTCAACGCGGCTGCCGCCCACCCCGTTCCGCACGCCAGCGCTCCAGCGCCGCCGCCAGCTCCGGGGTGGGCCCCGGCTCGACCGCCCGGCCGGCCTCCTGCCGCGTGGCGACCACGGTGCCCGTGCCCCGGGCGGCCAGCAGCGCCGCACCCACCGCGGACGCGCTGCGGATGGGCAGGTACCGCACGGGGACGGCCAGGACGTCGGCGAGCAGCTGCTGGACGACGGCCGGCCGCCCGCCGCCCCCGGTGAGGACGACCGGCCCCTCCCCACCCAGCAGGTCGGCCGCCGCTCCCACCGCGAAGACGACGCCCTCCACCGCGGCGCGGGCCAGCTCGGCGCGGGTCGTGGACGCGGACAGCCCCGTCCAGCCGCCGCGGTCGGCCGGGCCGGCCACGCCCCCGCGCTCGCCGGTGAGGAACGGCCGGAACACCACTCCCCCGGCGCCGGGCGGGACCGCGGCCGCGGCGTCGAACAGCTCGGCGGGCGTCATCCCGAGCACGCCGCCCACCCACGTCCACGCCAGCCCGCCGTTCTGCAGCGCCGCCATGGCGTACCAGCCGCCCTCGACGTCGGCGTAGCCGTGCACCGGCGGGTCGTCGGCCGGCGCCGGCGTCCACCCCGGCAGCAGGACCTGCGCGCCGGTGCCCAGGTTGACCTGCCGGCCGGTGCGGGTGCCCGCGGCGAGCAGGGCCAGCGGGGTGTCCCCGCCGCCGACCACGACGGGCACCCCGCCGACCGGGAGCGCGGCGGCGCCCACGACCTCGGCCGACGGCCGCACCGCGGGCAGCAGCGCCGGGTCGACGCCGGCCGCGGCGGTCGCCTCCGGGGACCAGCCGTCGGCGCCGACGTCCCACAGCAGGGTGGCCGAGGCGTCGCTGCGGTCGGTGACCCGCGGGTCGGCGTCCGGGACGAGCGCGGCGCGCAGCACGTCCTTGGGCAGCAGCACCGCGGCCGCCCGGCGCAGCAGGCCGGGCTCGTGCGCGGCCAGCCAGGCGAGCACCGGGCCGGTCATCCCCGGCGCCAGCGGGTTGGCCAGCGCGGCGCGGGCGCCGTCGGGCAGGGCTCGCCAGCGGTCCACCTCCGCGACGGCGCGGGCGTCCGGCCAGAGCACCGCGGGCGCCAGCGGGACGCCCGCCGCGTCGACCAGGACGGTGCCGTGCATCTGCCCGGACAGGCCCAGCCCGGCCACCCGGCGACCGGCCAGGGCCGGAGCCACCCGGGCGAGCGCGTCGTCGAACGCGGCCCGCCAGACGGCTGGGTCGGTCTGCGCCCAGCCGGGGTGCGGGCGGTCGACGTCGTAGCCGGACTCCGCCTCGGCGAGGACCGTCCCGGCCCCGTCGAGCGCGACCAGCTTCAGCCCGCTCGTGCCGACGTCCGCGCCGAGCAGGACGTCGCTCACCGGTGCGCGGCGCCGCTGCGGCCGTTGCGGTCGGCCAGCAGCCCGGCCAGCGTGCTCAGCGCGATCTCGGCGGGGGTCCGCGAGCCGATGTCCAGCCCGATCGGCCGGTGCACCCGGGCGACCTCCTCCGGCGGCACCCCGAGCGCGGCCAGGGCCGCGACGTGCGGGCCCTCGTGCCGCGGGTTGCCCATCACGCCGACCCAGCGCACCGGCCGGGCCAGCGCGTCGCGCAGCACCTCGCCGAGCTCGGGCCGGTGGTGGTCGGTGACGACGACGTCGGCGTCGGCGAGGTCATCGAGGTCCGCGAAGCCGGTCACCTCGGCGCCGCGGGCGGGGTCGGGGTCGAGCAGCACGGTGCGGAAGCCCAGCTCGGGCGCCCAGCGGGTGAGCACCTCGGCCACCGGTGAGGCGAAGACGGCGACGAGCACCCGCCCGGTGGCCTCCGGCGCGGGCGATCCGTGGGCCACCCCGCAGGTCGGGTCGGTCACGCCGCCTCCCCGAGGAAGTCCACCAGTGCCGCGGCGAAGGCCGGCGTCCGGAGCGCGGTCGAGTGGTCGCCGGGGACGAGGGTCACCCGGGCACCGGGGATGGCCGCGGCGAGCGCCTCGGGCCGGGCCGCCAGCGGGTCGGCGTCGCCGGCGAGGACCAGCGTGGGCGCGGTGATCGCGGCCAGGTCCGGGTCCCGGGCGTGCACCGCACGGGCGTGCGCGGCCAGGGCGCGCCGGTCGGCGCCGAGGGCGTCCGCGATCCGGCGGAAGACGGCGGTGGCGGGATCACGCACGTCGGCGGCGTCGGCCGCCTCCAGCGCGGCGGCCAGCCCGGCCATCAGGACGGCGTGGCGCTCGGCACCGCCGGGCTCGACGAACGCGGCGCCGGCACCGCCGACCACCAGCCGGCGCACCCTCCGGTCGGTGGCCGCGGTCAGCATGGCGACCGTCGCGCCCATCGAGTAGCCGGCCAGGTCGAAGGAGTCGTGGCAGAGGGCGTCGGCCAC
Organism: Geodermatophilus sp. SYSU D01176; assembly: GCF_054050015.1. Taxonomy (NCBI): domain Bacteria; kingdom Bacillati; phylum Actinomycetota; class Actinomycetes; order Geodermatophilales; family Geodermatophilaceae; genus Geodermatophilus; species Geodermatophilus sp. SYSU D01176. The sequence continues at coordinate 52,888 of NZ_JBJGYN010000009.1, forward strand.
CCGCCGCAGGTCGTCGGCCATCCGCAGCTCGCCGTAGGCGCCGGGGTCGTGCGGCTTGTCCGACCTGCCGTGCCCGCGGGCGTCGACCCCGACGACCTCCCGCCCGGCGGACAGGAGGACCGCGACCGTCCCGGTGCCGACCCAGTTGAGCCGGGTGTCGGCGACGAAACCGTGCTGCAGGTAGACCGGCGGGAGCTCGCCCGGGGACCCCCACCGGTGGACCGCGACCGCGACGCCGTCGGCGCCGGGCACCCGCAGCGGAGCTGTGGTCGTGGTCGCGCTCACGCCACCCTCTCCGGGCTGTCCCCGTACGCGTACGAGGAGTCGACGTAGCGGCCGCCCTGGGCGACCCCGGGTGGCGCGATCGCGCCCAGCCGCGCGACGTCGTCGTCCGACAGTTCGACGGCCGCGGCCGCGACGTTCTCCTCCAAGTATGCGCGCCGCTTGGTGCCGGGGATCGGCACGACGTCGTCCCCCTGCGCGAGGACCCAGGCCAGCGCCAGCTGGCCGGGCGTGCAGCCCACCTCCAGCGCCATAACGCGGACGGCGTCGACGAGCCGCAGGTTGGCCGCGAACGCCTCGCCGGTGAAGCGCGGGTGGCCGCGGCGCCAGTCGTCCTCGGCGAAGTCCTCCGGGCTGCGGATCGCCCCGGTGAGGAAGCCGCGGCCCAGCGGGCTGAACGGCACGATGCCGATGCCGTGCTCCCGGGCCACGCCCAGGACCTCTGCCTCCAGGTCGCGGGTCCACAGCGACCACTCGCTCTGCAGGGCGGCGATCGGGTGGACGGCGACGGCGCGGCGGATGGAGGTGGCCGACGCCTCCGACAGCCCGAGGTGCCGGACCTTGCCCTGCTGCACCAGCTCGGCCATCGCGCCGACGGTGTCCTCGATCGGGACCCGCGGGTCGACCCGGTGCTGGTAGTACAGGTCGATGACGTCGACGCGCAGCCGGCGCAGGCTGTCCTCCGCGCGGGCCCGCACGTTCTCCGGGCGGCCGTCGATGTCCATGCCGCCGCGGTCGTTGCGGGACAGCGAGAACTTCGTCGCCAGCTGCACCTCGTCCCGCCGTCCGGCGATGGCCTCCCCCACGAGCTCCTCGTTGTGTCCGTCGCCGTAGACGTCGGAGGTGTCGAGGAAGGTCCCGCCGAGGTCGAGCGCCCGGTGGATCGTCGCGATCGACTCGTCGCGGTCCGCGGCGCCGTACATCTGGCTCATGCCCATGCAGCCCAGGCCGAGGGCGGAGACGACGAGGCCGCCGCGGCCGAGCGTGCGGGTACCGACAGGAGAGGGAGAGCTCACGGGGGCATCCTCACCCCGGCGCTCAGACCCGCGCCAGGCCGTCGACCCGGGCGACCTCGTCGTCGGTCAGCGCGAAGCCGCCGATCGCCAGGTTGGCCCGGATCCGCTCCGGGGTGGCCGACTTGGGGATGACGACGACGCCGTGCTCCACGTGCCAGCGCAGCACCACCTGCGCCGGGGTGACGCCGTGCGCGTCGGCGACCTCGCGCAGCACCGGGTCGCCGAGGTCGGTGTTCTTGAAGGGGCTGTAGCCCTCCAGCACGACGCCGCGCTCCCGGTGCCCGGCCTCGACGGCCGGGTCGTACTTCGCCGGCGCCCAGCTGACCTGGTTGACCTGCGGCGTCACCCCGGTCGCGGCGGTCAGCTCGTCGACCTGCTCCAGCGAGTAGTTGCTGACGCCGACCGCCCGCGCCCGGCCGGCCTCGCGGGCGGCGACGAAGCGCGCCCAGACGTCCGGCCGCGCGCCACCGGGCGGCCAGTGGACCAGCCACAGGTCGACGGCGTCGACGCGGAGTGCGTCCAGCGACGCCGCCAGGGTCCGGTCGGCGCTGCCGGCCTCCCGGGGCGGCAGCTTGGTGGTCACGAACACCTCGTCCCGGTCGACGCCGGAGTCGCGCAGCGCCCGCCCGACCTCGGCCTCGTTGCGGTACATCGTCGCGGTGTCCAGGTGCCGGTACCCGGCGTCCAGGGCGGTGCGGACGGCGTCGTAGCAGGCGGACCCGGTCAGCTGCCACGTGCCGAAGCCGAGCAGCGGCATGGTGCCGCCGCCGGCGAGCGGCACGGCGGGGACGGTCTCGGTCATGCCAGGCCGGTGCCCGGCTCGGGGCCGGGCGACACCCGGCGCGGCGGCGTCCCGTCTGGTGGGATGGACGGCGACGGGCCGGCGATCGGCCGGCCGCCGAGGAGGGCCGCCCGTGCAGTACGCCGAGAACGTCATCGAGCTGGTCGGGCACACCCCGCTGGTCCGGCTGACGTCCGTGACCCGCGACCTCGGGCCGGACGCGCCCCTGGTGCTGGCCAAGGTCGAGTACCTCAACCCCGGCGGCTCGGTGAAGGACCGGATCGCGGTGCGGATGGTCGACGCGGCCGAGGCCAGCGGCGCGCTGCAGCCGGGCGGGACGATCGTCGAGCCGACCAGCGGCAACACCGGCATCGGTCTGGCGCTGGTCGCCCAGCAGCGCGGCTACCGCTGCGTCTTCGTCTGCCCCGACAAGGTGGGCAAGGAGAAGATCGACGTGCTCAAGGCCTACGGCGCCGAGGTGCACGTCTGCCCGACCGCCGTCGACCCGGCCGACCCGCGCTCCTACTACTCGGTCTCCGACCGGCTGGCACGCGAGCTGCCCGGCGGCTGGAAGCCCGACCAGTACGCCAACCCGGCCAACCCCCAGTCCCACTACGAGACCACGGGGCCGGAGATCTGGGAGCAGACCGACGGGAGGGTGACCTGCTTCGTCACCGGCGTCGGGACCGGCGGCACGATCAGCGGCACCGGCCGCTACCTCAAGGAGGCCTCCGGCGGGCGGGTGCGCGTGGTCGGCGCCGACCCCGAGGGCTCGGTCTACTCCGGCGGCACCGGGCGGCCCTACCTGGTCGAGGGCGTGGGCGAGGACTTCTGGCCCGATGCCTACGACCGCACGATCGCCGACGAGATCATCGCCGTCAGCGACGGCGACTCCTTCGCCATGACCCGCCGGCTGGCCCGCGAGGAGGGCCTGCTGGTCGGTGGCTCCTGCGGGATGGCGGTGGTCGCCGCGCTGCGCGCCGCCGAGCGCCTGACGAAGGACGACGTCCTTGTGGTGCTGCTGCCCGACGGCGGCCGCGGCTACCTCGGGAAGATCTACAACGACGACTGGATGGCCGACTACGGCTTCCTGGAGCAGGCCACCCAGGGCACCGTCGGCGAGCTGCTGGCCGGGAAGGGCGGGACGACGCCGGAGCTGGTGCACACCCACCCGAACGAGACGGTGCGCGACGCCATCGACATCCTGCGCGAGTACGGCGTCAGCCAGCTGCCGGTGGTGCGCGCCGAGCCCCCGGTGACCGCCGGGGAGGTCGTCGGGTCGGTCGAGGAGAAGGCGCTGCTCGACGCGCTGTTCGCGGGACGGGCCAACCTCTCCGACCGGGTGGAGCGGCACATGTCCCCGCCGCTGCCGATCATCGGCTCTGGTGAGCCGGTCAGCGCCGCGGTGGCGGCCCTGGGGACGGCGGACGCGCTGCTGGTGCACGAGGAGGGCAAGCCGGCCGGCATCGTCACCCGCCAGGACGTGCTCGGGCACCTGGCAGGCGCGAGTGGGGCTCAGGACCACGCGCCGGCCCACTGACACCCCGATCGGCTGCTCCCCCAGGACCCGAGTGGCCGCGGCGACCCGGGCAGGCGGGGGTCACCGCCCCTGCCCTCACTGCGGCTCGCGCCACATGGCGTGCAGCACAGGCCCGTCGTCGGGGAGGACGAGGGTCTCCACGTCCACGAACCCATGGCGCAGGTAGAAGGACCGGTTCCGCTCGCTGGTCGCCTCCAGGTAGGCCGGCAACCGTTCCCCGTCGCAGCGCGCCAACACCGGGCGCATGACCGCGGCACCGATCCCGGCACCGCGCCGGCGGGACTCCGTCCCGAGGTAGTAGAGGTACCAGTGGGGTCGCTGCGGATGGTGCTCCTGCATGACGCTCAGCACCCTCGATGCGACGGCGGCCTGTGCACCGAACACGCGGATGGCCGTCGGCGTCTGCCACAGCGCCTCCCAGCTGCTGGGTCGCCACGTCCCCGGTGGGTACCAGACCGCCGCCGCCGCTCCGTCGGACGAGATCCAGGCGCCACCCAGGCGTGTGCTCCGTCGGACGTCCATGCCGAAGAGTCGTCGGATCCGCTCCTCTCGCCGGCGGATCCCGTGGGGCAGCATGTGCTCGAAGACGGGGTCGTCGGCGAAGGCGTCGGCCAGCACGTGGACGACGTGAGATCGATCTGCCCTGGTGGCCGGCCGAGCGGGCGGCTCGGATGCGGTCATGCGGGGAGCATGCTCGCGGGCCGGCCCTGAGGGAGTGGATGCGAGGAGCCAGCCGCGAGCCCGGAGGACCGCCCGCGCCGGACGGTCACGCGACCTCGACGGGCAGCCGCGGACGGCTGCGGTCCGGTGGCCGCGGCGCCGTCGTTCCCGGGGACGCCTACGGTCGACGCATGAACGGCTCCCCCGGCTTCAACACCCGTGCCATCCACGCCGGGCAGGACCCGGACCCGGCCACCGGCGACGTCGTCGTCCCGCTGCACCTGGCGACCACCTTCAAGCAGGACGGCGTCGGCGGGCTGCGCGGTGGCTACGAGTACGCCCGCAGCGCCAACCCCACCCGGACGGCGCTGCAGGAGGCGCTGGCCGCCCTCGAGCAGGGCCGCACCGGGCTGGCCTTCGCCTCCGGGCTGGCCGCCGAGGACACCCTGCTGCGGACGGTCTGCGAGCCCGGCAGCCACGTCGTCCTCGGCGGGGACGCCTACGGCGGCACCTTCCGGCTGATCTCGAAGGTCGCGTCGCGCTGGGGCGTGGAGCACACGCCGGCCGACCTCAACGACGCCGACGCGCTGCGGGCGGCGATCCGGCCCAGCACGCGGGTCGTCTGGTGCGAGACGCCGACCAACCCGCTGCTCAACATCGCCGACATCGCGCTGACCGCCGAGGTCGCACACGACGTGGGCGCGCTGCTCGTCGTCGACAACACCTTCGCCTCGCCCTACCTGCAGCAACCGCTGACGCTGGGCGCCGACGTCGTCGTCCACTCGACGACGAAGTACCTCGGCGGGCACTCCGACGTCGTCGGCGGGGCGCTGGTCGTCGACGACGAGGACCTCGCCGAGCGACTCGCCTTCCACCAGAACGCGATGGGCGCCGTCTCCGGCCCCCTGGCCGACTGGCTGGTGCTGCGCGGGATCAAGACCCTCGGCGTCCGGATGGACCGGCACCAGGACAACGCCGCCCAGGTCGCCGAGTACCTTCTCGGCCACCCCGCGGTCACCGAGGTGCGCTACCCCGGGCTGCCCGAGCACCCGGGGCACGAGATCGCCGCGAAGCAGATGTCCGGGTTCGGCGGGATGCTGTCGTTCCGGCTCGCCGACGGGGAGGACGCCGCACTGCGGGTCTGCGAGCGGGCGCAGGTGTTCACCCTCGCGGAGTCCCTGGGCGGCGTGGAGTCGCTGATCGAGCACCCGGCGCGGATGACCCACGCCAGCGCGGCCGGCTCGCCGCTGGAGGTGCCGGGCGACCTGGTGCGGCTGTCGGTCGGCATCGAGGACGTCGAGGACCTCATCGCCGACCTCGACCGAGCCCTCGCCTGAGCTCCGGCTCCGTCGCTGTGAGCTCGTGGTCGTGTCCCCGGCCGGGAACCGACCATGAGCTCACAACGGCGGCTCAGCGCGGGGCAGTGAGGATGCGGGGACCGTCGCCGGTGACCGCGACCGTGTGCTCGACGTGCGCCGCGCGGCTGCCGTCGGCGCTGTACAGCGTCCAGCCGTCGGCGGCGACCCGGTAGTCGTCGCTGCCGCCTGCCAGGAACCAGGGCTCGATCGCGATCACCAGGCCGGGGCGCAGCGGCAGCCCCCGCCCGGGCCGGCCCTCGTTCGGGACCGACGGCGCCTCGTGCATCGTGCGGCCCACTCCGTGCCCGCCCTGGTCGGTGTTGATCCCGCAGCCGCCGGCCCGGCCCACCGCACCGATCGCCGCCGAGATGTCGCCGACCCGGTTGCCGACGACGGCCGCGGCGATCCCGGCCGCCAGCGCGGCCTCGGTCGTCGCGACCAGCTCGAGGTCCTCCGGCCGCGGCGTGCCCACCGGGAAGGTGATCGCGGCATCGCCGACCCAGCCGTCGAGGGTGGCCCCGGCGTCGACGCTGAGCAGGTCGCCGTCCTCCAGCTCCTGCGGGGTCGGGATGCCGTGCAGCGCGACGTCGTTGACCGACAGGCAGACGACGCCCGGGAACGGCGGCGTGGTGGCCAGCGGCGCGTAGCCGAGGAACGGTGAGCCGGCGCCGGCGTCAGCCAGGACGGCGCGGGCCACCTCGTCCAGCTGGGTGAGCCGGACGCCCGGTGCCGCGGCGGCGCGGACGGCGGCCAGCATGTCGGCCACGACCGCTCCCGCGGCGCGCATGGCGTCCAGCTCACCCGGCGTGCGCAGCTCGATCAACGGTCCTCCTCGGGCCGGCGAGATCGCCGGTGTCGCGCGGATACGGGCCCCCAGCGTGCGAGATCGCCGATCTCGCCGGGAGGGCGGGTTCATCCGGCCAGCTGCTCCTCGACCCAGGCGCGCGCCCGGGCGTTGCCCGTTCGGCCCCGCTCCCCCGCGGCGCGTACCCGCTCGGCCAGCTCACCGGACAGGCAGCGCTCCAGCGCCGCGTCGAGGGCCCCGGCGGTCAGCTCCTCGGCCGGGACGACGAGCGGCCAGTCCAGTGCCGCGGACTGGCTGGTGACCTTGGCGCCGCCCGCGACGGGGTCGCAGGCGACCACCGGCCGGCCGTGCTTGAGACCGAGCACCAGCGCGTGCAGCCGCATGCTCACCACCACGTCGGCGCGGCGGACCAGCGCCTCGACCTGGGCCGGACGGCGGGCGTGCGGCTTCTCGTAGAGGTCCATGTCGAGCTCGAACCAGGGCAGCGCCCGGTCGGCCAGCCACTCCTCGATCGCGCCGCGGACCCGCTCGGCCTGGCTGCGCTCGCCGTACTCGCCCTGCACCGGCGTGAACGCCACCGCGACCACCGGCACGTCGGGCTCCGGGCCCTCGACGGCGAGGTCGGGGCGGGCCACACCGGGGGCGTCGCGCTCCCACACCCGGTCGAACAGGCGGCGGGCGGGCTCCTCCACCACCGAGACGTTGACCGCCCAGCGCTGCACGCCGGCGAAGGTCTCGGTGAGCTCGCGCAGCAGCGGCCGGTCGGCCAGCGGGCCGCTGACGAACACCAGGTGCGTGTAGTCGGCCGGGTCGACGTCCCGCCAGTCCACGCCGCGCTCCAGGTACGGCGCCCAGGCGACGTCGTGGTCGATCTCCAGGTCGGCGAGCCAGCCGGCCACCACGTCGGCACCGAGTTCGTCGCCGACGGTGGCGATGACCTCGTCGAAGGAGAACCACCCGGCGAGGAGGACACGCATGGCCACCACCCTCGCACCCACGGGTGACCAGGACGTGCCGGGGGAACGAGATCCTGGTCGCAGCGGTTGTCCCGACCGTCGTCCGTCCTGAGGAGATGCCCCGTGAGTGACACCGCCAGCGACCTGGACCTGACCGCCATCGAGCGGGAGCGCAGCCGGATCCGGGAGGCCCATCTCAAGCCCTCGGGCGAGCGGCCGGCGTCGACCGCCCGCGGCCTGCACCACACCGCGCTGATCAGCAGCGACGTCGAGCGGACCGTCCGCTTCTACCAGGACGTGCTGGGCTTCCCGCTGACCGAGCTGATCGAGAACCGCGACTACCCCGGCTCCTCGCACTTCTTCTTCGACATCGGCAACGGCAACCTGATCGCCTTCTTCGACTTCCCCGGCCTTTCCGTCGCCCCCTACGCCGAGGTGCTCGGCGGGCTGCACCACATGGCCATCAGCGTCGACCCCGAGCGCTGGCAGGAGCTGGTGCGGCGGCTGACCGGCGCGGGCGTCCCGCACGAGGTGCACAGCGGGGTCTCGGTGTACTTCCGCGACCCCGACGGTGCCCGGATCGAGCTCATCGCCGACCCGCTCGGCGAGATGTACGGCCACTACGTCCTCTGAGCCGCCGGCCCCGTCCCGGGCACCGCCCCGAGCCTGCGAGGGGTGGGGAGGACGGGGTCCTTCTTCACGCGGGGGCGTCGACCAGGTCGGCGTAGTCGGGGTGCCGGTCGATCCAGGCGCGGACGAACGAGCACCGCGGCACCGCGCGTCGCCCGTGGGCCCGGACGTCGTCCAGGGCGCCGCGGACCAGCGTGCCGCCCACGCCGCTGCCCTCGGTGTCGGGGTCGACCTCGGTGTGGGTGAACACGACCCGGTCACCCTGCTGCTCGTAGGCGGCCAGGCCCAGCACCCGGTCGCCGGCACGGGCCTCGTAGCGACCGGCCTCGGGGACGTCGGTGACGGTGAGATCCATGCCGGCTCCCTACCCCGCTCGCGGCGTGGAACCGCCCGGACGCGACGAGGGCCCGGTCACCGTGGTGACCGGGCCCTCGTGTGCGAGTAGCGGGGACAGGATTCGAACCTGTGACCTCTGGGTTATGAGCCCAGCGAGCTACCGAGCTGCTCCACCCCGCGTCGGTGACACCACCATACACGCCCCCGCCCGGCTCCCGCCGAACCCCCGGCGGTCAGAGCGTGCCGGTGTAGACCACCTGCTCCGCCAGCTGGGACACCTTGACGTTGCGGCGCATGCTCTCCTGCCGGAGGACCTCGAACGCCTCCTCCTCCGTGCACTGCAGCCGGGCCAGCAGGATGCCGATGGCCATCCCGATGCGGCGGTTGCTCGCCACGGCCCGCTCGAGGTGCTCGGCCCGCCCCTCGGCCGCCTCCGCCCGGGTGCGCAGCTCCGCCAGCTCGTCGGCCCTCGGCTCGACGGGGCGCCGGTCGCCGCGACCGGTCGTCGCCCGGTACTGCCGTCGTCGCTCGTCCAGCTGCACCCGGAGCTCGGCGGCGCGGGCGCGCGCCTCCCGGCCCGAGGCCCGCACGGCCTCCGGGTCCACGGACGCCCGTCCCGGGTGGATCGGCCGGTCCACGTTCTCGGTGGTGTCGGTCATCGGTCGTGCCGTCGTCTTCCTGCGACGCGGGGCCGGGGCACGTGGGTGAACCGCCGGCTGTAGCAACTCCATCATGACGGCCATCCCGGCCGTCCGCCGCCCCCTGCGGGTCGACGCCGGCCCGCCTGCCGGGCCGGTTGCCGCACTCAGGCGGGGCGCGGACGGGCGCAGGTCCTCGCGGGAGCCTGCGCCCGTCCGCGCGCCCGGTGGGTGGGAACGGGTCCCGGGGTCAGACGGGTGCGGGCCCCACCGGCTGGTCACCGCGCAGCGTGATCCGGTGCATGACGCGGCGCTGGTCGCCGTAGTCCCGGTTGGCGTAGTGGACCGTCGAGCGGTTGTCCCAGATGACGACGTCGCCGACCGACCAGCGGTGCCGGACGATGTGCTCGGGCTTGGTGATGTGGGCGTAGAAGAGGTCGAGCAGGTACCGGCTCTCGGCGTCGGAGACGCCCGTGATGTGGGAGACGAAGCCGGGGTTGACGAACAGGCTCCTGCGCCCGGTCTCCGGGTGCACCCGGACCACCGGGTGCTCGACCGGCACGAGGGCGCGGAACTCCTCCCCCTCCCACCTCGTCCGCTTCTCGCGCTGGGCGAGGTAGTAGCCGAACTCCCGCGTGCCGTCGTGCACCGCGACCAGCCGGTCGGCCAGCTGCCGCACCGGCTCGCTGAGCGAGGCGTAGGCGAGCTCGAGGTCGGCCCACTGGGTGTCCCCGCCCGTGGGCGGCAGGACGACGGCCCGCAGGACCGACCCCAGCGGCGGGCGGCGCACGAAGGTGACGTCGGTGTGCCAGACGTCGGCGAAGCCGCCCGTGGCGCTGTCGAGCGCGTAGATCTCCGGGTGCTGCTCGTCGACACCGGGGACCACCGGGTGCGACTCGGTGACCTCGCCCAGGCGGCGACCGAGCGCGATCTGGCTGTCGGGGTGCAGGTCGTGCTGGCCGGTGAAGAACAGCACCTTGTGCTCGGCGAGGGCGGCGCGGATGGCGCGGACCTGGTCGTCGGTCGCGCGGGCGAGGTCGACGCCGTGGACCCGGGCGCCGATGGACGGCTCGAGGCGCTCCACCTCGAGCAGGGCGGGCTCGGCGGCGGGGAGGGCTGCGGTCGCGGGGGCAGCGAGCAGGGTCATGGGAACAGGACTCCGGTGGCGAGGCGGAACGGGTGGCTCGGACGGCGTCAGGCCGGACAGAGCGCGCTCGCGCACCGCAGCAAGTCGACGTGCCGGCGCGCGACGAGCGCAATCCGCACAATCCCGACCAACTGCATGCGGATTACCGTAGCGGCTGTTCCCCCTCCCGTGTCGAGAGGGTCTCGTGGTCGTGCGTGTCCCGTCGCGGACCGCGGGGCGGGAGGCCGCGGGGCCGGGCGGCGACACGCTCCAGGAGCGGGCGGGAGCAGTGCGGGAGACCGGGAGCCGAGCTCCACCGGCCCGGCCGGGTACCTCGAGGTCGAGCCCGTGCAGTGTCATCCGACGCCGGGTCCCGGCGCCGCGGGGCGGTACGGCGTCCCTGGAGCCCACCGGACGATCCCGCCTGCCCCGGGACGAGGTCGGCGGCGTGGTCGCCGCGGACGAGGTACCCGTGGATGCGCGCGGGGGCCACGGCGCGTGTGCGCCGTGGCCCCCGAGCCGTGGTTCAGAGAGCGCGGACGTTCTCCGCCTGCGGGCCCTTCTGGCCCTGCGTGACGTCGAACTCGACCTGCTGCCCCTCGTCCAGCGACTTGTAGCCGGTGCCGCTGATGGCGGAGTAGTGGCAGAAGACGTCGGCGCCGCCGTCGGCCTGCTCGATGAAGCCGAAGCCCTTCTCCGCGTTGAACCACTTCACAGTGCCCTGAGCCATGTCGTTCTCTTCTCCGTGCTGGGGGTGTCGGGACCGACAGGCGCCGGTCCCGGGTCGCCGCACCGACCGGCAGGACCGAGAGGAACGTCAGGCAGAGACGACTGCGGACGTCCGGGAACGAAGCAGAGGTACGACAGCGACCGCGGGCCACTGTACGCGTCGTCCGCCGGGTTCCGGGAAGTGGACGTTCGTCACACGGACGTCACGACGGTCGACGACCGCCACCTGTACCGGGCGACGGTGGTGCTCCGTGATCCGCACGACCCCCCGGGCAGGTCGGGCTGCCGGCGTGGGTCGTGCGGTTCCGCCCGCCCGGCCGGCTCACCGTGGTCCACGGCGGGGCCGAGGCCGCTGTGGTGGCGCTGCGCTGTACCCGACCGCCCGGGTCCTGGAGCTCTCCGACCTCGGCGAGGCCGGCCCCACGGCACACGGCGCCACGGACAGCTGAGGTCCACGCCGGGCCACGTGCGGGGCCGGCCGGCGCCCGGGCCCACGACGGCTGTCGGGCCGGTCACCTCGATCACCTGGCCGACCCGCGGGGCCGCGATGTCGTGCATGGGGACGACGACGTGGCCGCGCTCGCGTCCGGTGTCGACGCAGCGGTGCGCCGCGGCGATGTCGTCGAGGTCGTGGATCCGATCCGGGCCGCCGGAGCGGCGGTGGACCGCGGCCCTCATCGGACGGCCTCCGAGGGCCGGAGCGCGGCGACGGCGGACGGCCGGAAGCCCTTGACGGTCAGGTAGATCCCGAGGGAGAACTCCCAGACGGCGATCGGGATCGTGGCGATCGCAGCGACGGGGGCCATCCGGTCGTAGAGGCCGAAGAAGACCGCGATGTCCGAGGCCAGCAGCAGCGGGGCGCCGACGAGGCCCATCGCCGGCAGGATGCGCGGCACCAGGCCGGAGCGGTACAGGACGTAGCCCAGGCACAGCGCGTTGGAGACCGGCATGAGGCTCTGCGAGAGCAGGAACGTCCAGTCGTAGGCCGCGGCCAGGGCCTGGCCCGTCGTGAGCAGCGAATCGGCGTCCGCGCCGACAGTTCCGGCGACGTCCTGCCGCAGGGTGACGACGGTGAGGACGCTCACGACGCCGACGATGATCAGGGTGGCTTCCACGACCCGGGAGGCGACGAAGCCGAGGGCGGCGGTCTCGCTCTGCCGCTTCGCCACCGGGAACAGCACCACGGCCGTGCCGACGCACGCCACGGCCACGACGACCTCGGAGAAGGCCGCCAGGAGCACGCCGGTGTCGCTGCCGGCGCCCAGGACGAAGTCGGCCTCGCCCCGCACGCCCTGGTACAGCGCGAGGGTGGGCATGGACACGAACGTGAGCAGGTAGAGGATCCCCGCGGCGCGGGAGGTGCGCCGCATCGGGTCCGTCGCGGGTGGGGTCGCTGCCGGGGTGTGCACGGTGGTGCTCATGTCGCGTCCCTTCCAGGGCGGGTGGGGTGGGCGGTGGGGTGGTGCGGCGGGTGCGGGTCGAGCGGGGTGACCGAGATCAGCGGCAGTCCGGTGTCGCGCACCTTCTGCAGCACGCCGTGCAGCGCGGCCTGGTCGACCACCGGGCCACGCAGCGCCGTCGTGCCGTCGTCGGCGGTGCTGAGGCTGAGCCCGTCGAACCAGGCGGCCCACCGGGGGTCCAAGCGGCCCTCCAGCCGGATCTCGTACCGCAGGGGTGATGCGCTCATCGCGTGCTTCTCGCTCTCGTCGGTGCGCGAAAGCTAGGAGCAGAGGTGGTGGGCGGGGATCACCACACCTGGTGATCGGGGTGGTGATCCCTGCCGCGACGAGGGTCAGGCCCGGGACCGGGCGAGCAGGTCGAGCTCGGCCGCCCGGCGGACCGCCGCCCGGCGGCTGTTCACGCCGAGCTTCGCGTAGATGTTCTTGGTGTGCGTCCGCACCGTGTTCAGCGACACGAACAGCTCGCGGGCGATCCCCGGGCCGTCGAGGTCGGATCCGAGCAGCCGGAGGACCTCCAGCTCACGCCCGCTGAGCGGCTCGACCAGGCCCTGCTGCACGGGCGTCCCGCCGTCGGCGGCGGGGACGGCGGCCAGCACCCGGTGGACGTACGCGGGCGAGTCCCCCTGCTGGGCCAGGACCTCCAGGAGTGGGGCCATCGACGGCCCCTCGTCCAGGAAGACGCGGACGTAGCCCTCCGGCTCCGCGAGCGTCAGCGCACGTGCCAGGGAGCCGAGCGCGCCCGTGAGGTCGCCCCGGGCCTGGTGGGCGAGCGCCAGCAGGACGAGGAGCTCGATGGCACTGCCCGTCCGGCCACCCCCTTCAGCCGCGTGCAGCAGACGCTCCAGGAGCCCGGTCGCCTGGCGCACCGGGACCGGGTCGCCCGCCGCCACGTGCTGCGCCAGGAGCGCCCGGGCCAGCGTGACGTGCTCGAACTCGTGCAGGTAGGACAGGTCGTCCTCGGCGGACAGCCCGCGCTCGCGGGTCCAGCCGAGCGCCTGCCCGACCCGGCCCTGGGCGAGCCGGACCCGTGCGCGCACCGCCGCGATCGGCCGCACGTCGGGGAACATGTCGCTGACGTACAGCCGCTGCGCCTCGTCCAACAGCTCGACGGCACCGTCGAGGTCTCCCTCCGCCTGGCGCACCCGCGCCATCGCGACACACCAGCGATGACGGTTCTGCGGCAGGCCGGCGTGCGCGCCCAGTGCCGCGCTCGCCGCCAGGTGCTGCGTCGCGGCCTCGAGGTCGTTGCGCTCGCGGAGCAGTTCGCTGATGCCCACGTGCATGTCCGCCGTGCCGTGCAGCACGGAGGAGCCGTGCGCCGCCGCGACGTCGAGTCCGTGCCGGTAGGTGGCCATCGCGTCGCCGAGCCGGCCCTGCGCGATCGAGATGTCGGCCAGCGCGAGGGCGACGCCGAGGGTGTCCGAGTGGTGGCCGGCCTCCTCCAGGTCACGACGCGACTCGGTCCACCACCGGTGCCCGGCCTCGAGGTCGCCGCTGCTCCAGTGCGCGAGCCCGAGCAGTCCGGCGGCCGACCCGCGCACCAGGTGGTCGTCGTCCGAGGCGAGGTCGAGCACGCGCCGGGCGTGGGTGACGGTGCCGGCCAGGTCGCCGGTCATCCGGGCCTGCGCGGCGCGGTACACCGCGACCTGGGTCCGCACGGCCCGGACCACGGCGTGGTCCGCCCCCGACGCCGCAGCGCCGTCCAGCCAGCGCTCGGCGTCGCGGAGGTGCTCGTCCACGCCGTCGAGTTCGCCGTGGACCAGGATCGCGCCCGCGTACCCCGCGCGGAGGACCGGCCGGTCCCGGAGCACCTCCTCGGGGAGCTGCCGGAACCAGTGGCGCAGCGTGGTCTCCTGGCGGTTCCGCCGTGCCGCGGGCATGGCCAGCTCCACGAGGTCCGCGGCCCGCTCGGCGTCCCCGCCGGCCAGCGCGTGGCGGATCGCCTCGGACGGCTCGCCGTGGTCCGCGTGCCAGCCGCTGGCCCGCCGGTGCAGCTCCAGGACGCGGTCGGGCTGCTCGGCCAGCAGCCGCGCGTGCAGGACGTCGGCGAAGAGGTGGTGATAGCGGTACCAGTGCCGGCGGTCGTCGAGCGGGACCAGGAACAGGTTCGCGCGGTCGAGGGCCTCCAGCACCGCCGTCCCGCCGTCCCGGCCGACGACGACGTCGCACAGCGGGCCGCTCAGCCGGCCGAGGACGGACGTCTGCAGCAGGAAGGACCGGACGTCGTCGGGCTGACGCTGCAGGACCTCCTCGACGAGGTAGTCGACGACGTACCGGTCGTCGCCCGCGAAACCGGCGATGAAGCCGGCGACGTCGTCCCGGCCCTGCATCGACAGCGCCGCCAGCTGCAGCGCGGCGATCCACCCCTCGGTGCGCGCCTCGAGCGCCGCGACGTGCTCGGCCGTCAGCGCCAGCCCCATCCCCTCGTCGAGGTACACCGCGGCCTCCTCGGCCGTGAAGCGCAGGTCCCCGGCGCGGACCTCGACGAGCTCACCGCGCGCCCTCCACCGGGCCAGCGGCAGCGGCGGGTCGGCGCGGGTGGCGATCACCAGGCGGATCTGCGGGGGCAGGTGCTCGAGCAGGAAGGCGATCCGCTCGTGCACGTCGCGCGCGGCGATGACGTGGTAGTCGTCCAGGACCAGGACCACGTCGTCCGGGACCGCGGCGAGCTCGTTGACCAGCGTCGCGACCACCTCGTCGATCGACGCGTGGGGCTCGCGCAGGAGCGTGCGCGCGCCGGCCGCCACCCCGGGCACCGCCGTCTCCAGTGCGGAGAGGAGGTAGGTCCAGAACACGACCGGGTCGTCGTCCCGCTCGTCGAGGGAGAGCCAGGCGGTCGACCGCCCGGCGGCGGCCAGCCACTCCGTCAGCAGCGTCGTCTTCCCGAACCCGGCGGGCGCCGAGACCAGCGTCAGGGCCGCCTCGTCCGCGCGGTCCAGGCGCTCGCTCAGCCGGGGCCGCACCACCAGGCCGCGCCGCCGCCGCGGGACGTGCAGCTTGGTCGTGAGCAGGGGTCCGATCACGACCACCTCCCTCGAGGGGTCAGACCCCGGCGTCCTCGGCAACTCGTCGCCGGCCACACCGTCGGCTCAGGACACGCATCGTGCCAGCCAGGACCGGACGCTGTCGACGGACCCCGAACCGGCCGCGGCCGACGCGCTGCGCCCGCGGCGACCTCCGGCGGATCGTGGGCGGCCGGGGCCACGACGTCACCACGTCGATCACATCGTGTGGTGATCCGCGGTCACCACGTCGCTCCCTACCTTCGGTCCCGCTCGCGGCGCCCGCCGCGGCCACCCGGGACGAGGGACACCGCCATGACCGCCTCCAGCACCCAGCCTGCTCCCGTCGCCGACCGCGGCGTCCGGGGCGACCTGCCGCCCTGGCGTCTGAACCTGATGCGGGTCGGATACGCCGTCATGGGCATCGGCCTCGCCGTGGTGAAGTGGCCGGTCGTCATCGGCTACGACGACTCCCTGCCGCTGTACGAGGGAGTCGTCGCGGTGCTCCTGACCGCCCTGTCGATCCTGGCGCTGCTGGGGCTCCGGTACCCGGTCCGGCTGCTCCCGGTCCTGCTGTTCGAGTGCCTGTGGAAGCTGATCTGGCTGCCGGTCGTGGCCCTGCCCGCGGTGCTGGCCGGGGACGTGGACGCGGCCCTGAGCGAGACGATCACCGATTGCTCGCTGGTCGTCGTCGTCCTGGCCGTCGTCCCGTGGCGGTACGTCTGGCAGCACTACGTCGTGGTGAGGGGCGACCGGTGGCGGTGAGCAGCCGCCTGACCGGCAGGTCGACGAGGCACGCCGGGCGGAGGCGGCCCAGCTGGTCGGCACCGCGGGCGGGGCGGCCGTCGCCGACCCCCGCACGTGCGACAGGGGCCCTCACAGGATCTGTGAGGGCCCCTGTCCGGTGGTAGCGGGGGGACCGGCCGAACCACCGCTCCCACTGTTGGACTTCGTCCGTTTCCGCAGCTCACAAGCCGCTGCACAGGCATCTGCACACCCCCGCCCTGGTCCGTTTCCCGACCCGGCTTGCTGGCCCGCCGGGATACGCCGATGATCTTGGCACGTGCCACGGACAGCGGTGCGTGACCGATGGAGCCGATCCGAGGTCCGGCTCCGTAGGGTCTCCCGTACGGCGGGTGATGGGTGTAGCACTGGTGCGTGAGCGGTCGCAGGACCGACTTCTTCATCAGCCACGCCGGCCGGGACACCGCCTGGGCCGAGTGGCTGGCCTGGCAGCTGCAGCAGGCGGGGTACTCCGTCGAGCTGGATGTGTGGGACTGGGCGCCGGGTGAGGACTTCGTGGCCCGCATGCAGACGGCGCTAGAGCGCGCGGACCGGCTGCTGGCGGTGTGCACCGATGCCTACTTCTCCAGCGCCTTCGGCGGCGCGGAGCTGCGCGCGGCCTTCGCCCAACACGCAGTCGCGGAGGGGCGGATTGTGCCGGTGCTGGTCGAACCGGTCACCCTGCCACCGCTGTACGCACCGCTGATCCACGTCGACCTGACGGGTTTGGACGAGGCCGCGGCGGCGACCCGGCTGCACTCCCGGCTGACCGGTGGGCGGCCCACAGCCGCGCCACCGTTCCCGAGGGCCGGAGCGGCGCCGACGGACAGGCCGCGGTTCGCCGGCGCCCTGCCGGCGGTGTGGCGAGTGCCGCCGCGCAACCCACGGTTCACCGGCCGCGACGGCATGCTCACCGAACTGCGCCGGCGGCTGCACGCCGGCGAGGCCACGCTGGTGGTGCAGGCGCTGTACGGGCTGGGTGGGGTGGGCAAGACCCAGCTGGCGATCGAGTACGCACACCGGTTCGCCGCCGACTACGACCTGGTGTGGTGGATCGACGCCGAGCAGCCCGTGCTCATTCCCGACCAGCTCGCCGCCCTCGCCGCCCGGCTCGACATCCCAGCCGGGCCCACGGTGACCGACACCGCAGAGCGGCTGCTGGCCGCGCTGCGCGGCCGGACCGGTTGGCTGCTGATCTTCGACAACGCCGAGCGGCCCGGCGACGTCGCCGGCTACCGACCCGGCGGCGCCGGGCACGTGCTGATCACCTCCCGCTACCCCGGCTGGGGCGCGCTGGGCGGGCGGCTGGAGGTGGACGTGCTGACCCGAGCGGAGACGGTCGCGCTGCTGCAGGCCCGGATCCCAGCCCTGAGCCAGGAGCTGGCGGACGAACTCGCCGCCGAACTCGGGGACCTTCCGCTGGCCGCCGCGCAGGCCGCCGGCTACCTGGAGCAGACCGACCTGCCACCGGCGGACTACCTGCGCCGCTTCCACGCCCACCGCACCAGCCTGCTGGCCCGCGGCGACGTGGTCGGCTACCACGGACGGCTGGACACCACCTGGGCGCTGTCCCTGAACCGGCTCCGTGTCGAAGACCCGGCCGCGGTGCAGCTGCTGGAGCTGGCCGCCTTCCTCGCACCCGAACCCATCCCACTCTGCCTGGTCAGTGACCATGCCGCACTCCTCGACGAGCCGCTACGCAGCGCCGCCGTCGACCCCGACGTGCTCGTCGACAGCGTCGGCACGCTGGTGGGCTACTCCCTCGCCCGCCGCCATCCCGACGGTTTCCAGGTGCACCGGCTGGTGCAGGCGGTGATCCGCCACCGGCTTCCCCCCGACCGGCAGCAGGCCACCGCCCAACGGGTGGCAGCGATGCTCACCGCGGCCTCCCCCGGCGACCCGGAGGATCCGGTCAGCTGGCCCGCCTACAGCCAGTTCGCTCCGCACGTGCTGGCCACAGGCGCGCTGGGTGACCACTCTCCCGTCGGCCGGCGACTGGTCTTGGACACCATCCGCTATCTCCAGTCCCACGGCGACAGCCACGGTGGCCGAGCCGTCGTCGAACAGCTGCTCGACCGCTGGCGGTCGATCCTCGGCGCCGACCATCCCGACACCCTGAGCGTCGCGAGCACCCTCACCCTCGCCCTGATCTCGGTGGGCGAGGCGGGGCCGGCCCGGGCCCTGGGCGAGGACACGCTGCAGCGGAGCCGCCGGGTCCTCGGCCCCGACGACCCGACCAGCTTGTGGGCGGCAGTGGCCCTGAGTCAGGCCTCGAACGAGCCGGGCGGGGCGGGGCCGGCCCGCGCGCTGGGCGAGGACACGCTGCAGCGAAGCGGCCGGGTCCTCGGCCCCGACCACGCCACCACCCTGTGGGCGGCGAACGCTCTCACCCTCGCCCTGGACCTGTTGGGGGAGGTCGAGCCGGCCCGCGCCCTGGGCGAGGACACGCTGCAGCGGAGCCGCCGGGTCCTCGGCCCGGACCACACCACCACCCTGTGGGCGGCGGCCGCCCTGACCCATGCGCTGGTCGCGGTGGGCGAGGCGGAGCCGGCCCGCGCCCTGGGCGAGGACACGCTGCAGCGGAGCCGCCGCGTGCTCGGTCGCGACCATGCGATCACCTTGTTGGCGGCGGCCGCCCTCACGCTCGCCCTGGCTGAACTGGGGCAAGCCGAGCCGGCCCGCGCCCTGGGCGAGGACACGCTGCAGCGCTGCCGCCGGGTGCTCGGCCCAGACCACCCGACTTGCCTGTTGGCGGCGACCGCCCTGACCCTGACCCGCGTCCAGGTGGGCGAGGCGGAGTTGGCCCGCGCGTTGGGCCAGGACACCCTGCGGCGCTGCCGCCGGGTGCTCGGCCCAGAGCACCCGATCACGTTGCACTTGACCCGGGCCGCCGATGTCGGCCCTATACCCGGTAATGATCCTGCCGCCGACCGCCCGGGCCGGCCGCCGTGAACGTGGACCCATGGAACTCGTGCCGCGTCGCGGAAGAGGACGCCACAGACCGAACGTGGGTGATCCTGTCCGACCAGCGAGCTACGTTCCGACCATGTCCACGAAGCCGCCCACACCGCGCTCCTCCCCCGCCGGGGACGGCCGCTGGTGGGACGGCTCCCACTTCGCGGTGCCCGAGTCCCCCTTGAGCACGCAAGGCGCGTGAGGCGAGGGCCGTTCAAGGGCCAGCATCGGGGTCCTTGCCGGGGCGCTTGCACGATCCCGCGCCGCTCGAGACAAGTCCTCCGTCGGCGTCGGTCCGTGACGAGCAACACAGCCAAGACGGTTGCGAACCGTGCTGACTCGGGACGGTGATCGATGTCGGTGGCTCGATCCGCCCCGCATCGCCTCGGAATTCGCGCCGATCTTGACAGGCTTCTCGGACGGACCTGATCTCCGGGACGATCCCTCGAGGCTCTGAGGCCCTTCTGTCCCGGCCGGCGAGGGTGCAGCGGAAGGACCCCTGTGCCCGGCGGTCCCCGCCGCCGCAGCAGGAGACCAGTGCGGTGGGAACTGCAAGGCGCTACCTCGGGAACCGCCGGCCGAGCAGCATCCCGGTCAGCGGGGCGAGCGGGTCGCCGGCCGAGCATCTCGTCGGCGGCGTCGTCCTGGGCGATGCGGAGGGTCGGTACGCGACGATCCTGCCCCACCCCGCGACCACGACGTCGCTCCCGTCGCACCGCACCACGGCCGACGCGGACGGGCGTCCTCTGATCAGGCCGGCACGTGGCGGCGGAGGGGCCGGGCCAGCGCCGCCCGCAGCGCAGCGACGGCGGCGTCCGGACGTTCCCAGCAGGGGTCGTCACGGGTGTCCTCGATGACCTCCAGCGGCCAGCCGAACCGGGCGGCCGCGGCCTCGGCGATCCGCAGCCGGTTCTGCAGGTCGTGCCGCCCCCAGATCATGGACACCGGCATGGAGAGGCGGGCCAGGTCGCGGCGGCGGATCGGCAGCATGCCGAAGGCGCTCACCAGCGAGAACACCGCCGACCGGCTGCCGGGCTGCCGCGCGCGGTCGAGCGCGTAGTCGGCGAAAGGATCCCAGCGCGGCCCCAGGTCCCGTCGCATGCCGTCGAAGTCGTACATGCAACGGCCGAGGAAGCGGTCGCGGCTGCGTTCGGTCGGGTGCGCGAGGAACCCGGCCAGCGGGCCCGCGAACGACGGCGCGGGTCGGCTGGCGGCCAGGCCGGTCGAGTCAATCAGCACGATGCGCTCCGTCGGTCCGCCGTTGATGGCGTGGCGGAGCGCGAGGGCGCCGCCGGCGAGGTGACCGACGAGCGCGGGCGGCCCGGGGCAGGTCTGCGCGACGAGGGCGCGCAGCCAGTCCAGCCAGCGCTCGGCGTCGAGCGGCCCGTCACCGGGAATCCCCGAGGCACCGTGGCCGGGCAGGTCGGGCACCACCACGCGGTGGGTCTCCGTGAGCGGGGCGACGACGCGGCCCCACAGGGCGGCGAACTCCCCGGGGCCGTGCAACAGCACGACGGTCGGGCCCTCGCCGCCCTCCAGGACGACGGTCGGGATGCCAGCCGGCTCGAGCCGTCGCTCGGCCACCGGCAGGTCCCGGACGGT
The DNA here is from genome assembly GCF_054050015.1 of Geodermatophilus sp. SYSU D01176. Classification (NCBI taxonomy): domain Bacteria; kingdom Bacillati; phylum Actinomycetota; class Actinomycetes; order Geodermatophilales; family Geodermatophilaceae; genus Geodermatophilus; species Geodermatophilus sp. SYSU D01176. The sequence goes on from NZ_JBJGYN010000009.1 coordinate 73,547, forward strand.
GCCCGCACGGATGCCCACGTCGGTGCCCGGGCGGGTCCGGCCCGTTCGGTTGGTGGATCGCATGACGGCCTCCTCGGTCTCGTCCGTCTCGGATGCCGTCGACGCTAGGAACCCGGCCGTGTCGTCGGCATCGACCAGGAGGACCAATCCGGCGAGCCGCCCGCGTGGTCCGAACGGTCCACAGTCAGGGCCCATCGCCACCGGCGAGAACCCGCTCCCGCGGCGATCAGACGAGGTCGTGCTGCACGGCGAAGGCCACCGCGGCCGCGCGGGAGGAGACCCCGAGGCGGCCGAACACGTTCTGCAGGTGCCGCCGCACGGTGTGCTCGCTGAGGAAGAGCGCGTCGGCGATCTCTCGATTCGTGCGCCCCTGTGCCACGAGCCGGAGGACCTCCAGCTCCCGCTCGGTCAGCCCGCTGGGACGCGAAGGGGTCTCCGGGGACAGCAGGGCAGCCACCCGCGCCAGATCGTCGACCGCGCCCAGCTCCTCGAAGGTGTAGCGGGCGGCGTCCCACTCGAGCAGCGCCCCGTCGGTGTCGCCGAGCGCCGCACACACCTCGCCGAGCAGGATGCGCACCCGCGCCGCCTCGTACGGCACGCGCAGCTCACGCCAGTCCCGCCAGGCGCGGCGGAGGACAGGCCCCGCCTCCCGCGCTGCCCCCTCCGCCAGCAGGACGGATCCGACCGCGGTCGCGGCGATCGCCCGCAACCACTCCCCCGACTGCCCGTGGGCCACCGCGTCCAGCTCGTCCGCGGCCTCGCGGGCGGCGACAGGGTCGCCACACGCGCAGCGCACCTCGCTCGCCGCGGCCAGCAGGGGCCAGCGGTCGGCCGTGGAGGTCGCCGTCGCCAGCGCGGCATCGACCGCGGAGCGGGCCTCCGAGCTGCGCCCCTGGGCCAGGCGCAGCAGGAGCAGGCCGGGCTGCGGCGGATGACCGTGCCGGCTCGCCAGCCGATAGCAGTCCTCGGCGTCGTCGTGCCGCCCCTGCCGCCGATGCAGCTCGCCGGTCTCGTACCAGGCCATCCCGACGGCGGGCTGACCGGCGGGATCGGCCAGCCGCGCCCGCGCCCGGGTGATCTCCGCCATCGCCTCCGGCCAGCGGCCCTCCATCGTGAGCACCTGCGCGCGGTGTACCAGGCACTGCCCGCGGTAGGGCACGAGGTCCGGCTGGGCGGCGCACCACCGGGTGAGCACGCCCGTCCACTCCCGCGCCCGCTGCAGGTCGAACGCCTGGTGGCAGGTCCGGATCACCGCGCAGTAGACGATGCCGACGGTGACTGGTGAGACGTGGTCCGCCGTGACGGCGACCATCGCCTCGTCCAGGAAGGCCAGCCCGGTCTCGCGCCGGCCCCGCGCGATCATCGCCTGCCCGCTGCCGCAGACCCCGAGAGCCGTGACGTCGGTGTCGCGGAAGCGGGTGCCGATCGCGACCACCTGCTCGAACACCTCCGAGGCGGCTTCGCCGTCCCCGGACGAGAGGTGCTGCAGAGCCGTCGGAATCAGCAGGAGGCCCTGCTCCGCGCACGACGGGTTCCCGGCGTCGGTGAGGGCGCGGTGTGCGCGGGACAGCCAGCCCCCGCCCCGGGCGGGCTCGTTCCGGAGGAACAGGGCGAGGGCCAGCCAGAACGCGTCGCGTGCGGCCCGGCGGGGGTCGTCCGCGTCGAGGAGCAGCCGCACGCAGCGCTCCATCGCCTGCTCGTAGGCGTCGTCCCGCCCGCTGAGATAGGCCGCCAACGCGAGGCGTTCCAGGTCGTCCGCCTCCAGGTCGCCGTCCCGGTCAGCGGTGCGGAATGCGTCGTAGGCCCGAGTCCACTCCCGTGCGCGCATGGCGTCCCGCCCCGCCGCGACTTCCTCCGCGAGCGTCATGCCGCTGCACCCCCACCCAGGGAACCGCACCACGTCCGAACGGTCTAGGCTTGCGGCCCCGTCTCCGGCAGATCGTCAGGAGCCCTCGGAGACGGGCCGACCCGGACTGCCGTCAGCCGGCTGCCGGCGGTCGCCCCGCCACCGTGCCGACGAGGGGCCACAGGCTGACGACGAGGGCGGCAGCGCCCACGATCAGCGCTGCCCCGAACGGGAGGAATCGGGACACACCCGCCACGGTCAGCGCTCCGACGACCAGCGCGGTCGCCGATCGGCCGAGGACCCCGGCGCGCACGACGGCACAGGCGACGCAGGCCAGGCCGACCGCGAAGACCGCGGCCGAGCCGACCAGCAGCGGCCGGAACCAGGCGTCCAGCTCGAGCAGCACAGCCTCGGCATCGGCCCCGGCCAGGGAGGCCGCCAGCACCGCGATCTCCATAGCGGGCAGCAGCGCGAACAGGGTGCTGCCGACGACGACGAACGGCACCGAACGACCACTCCACCGCCACTCGCCACGACGCCGCACGGCCGCACCGACCGCGAGGAACGCGAGTGCGACCAGTGCCGAGGCGACGGCCACCCCGAGGTGGGCGAGGGACCACCTGGTCGTGTCCACGGTCAGCGCCGCCGCGACGTCGTGCTTGTGCCGGAGGTCGGCGACGAACGGGTGGTACACGAGGGCACCGAGCAGCACAACCGGCCCGACGGCGACGGTCGCCGCGGCCAGGGTGCGCCGCGCACGGCTCCACGCCCCTGGGCCGGACCCCGCCGAGCGCACTGAGGACGACGGTCCGGTCGTGCCGGCCGCACGTCCAGGGGACGTGATCGCGGTCATGCCCGCACCCCCGTCACGATGCGGTGGAGCGGCCAGAACTCCGGGGACGGCGGCGGGCCCTGGGCGCCGGCCGCGCGCAGCGCCGGCGCGAGCTCCTCGCGCACGAACCGGCGCGCCTCATCCTCGCTCTCCCACACCTCGATCACGCGCCAGCCGCCCTGCAGGCCGGGCCCGGCCACGTGGACGCTGCCGCCGAGCGGCAGGGTCATGCCGGACGAGGCCCGCTCGTAGATCTCCTGCGAGCCGTACGAGTTGTCGATGAGCATGACGACGGACATTCCGACCTCCTCGGATCCCGGAGTGGTGTGCCTGACGTCCACCGACGCTAGGAATGCCGGGGCGGCGCCACATCGACCGAAGCAACCAACCCACGACGTCGGCGGGGTGGTCGGAACGGACCATCCGGCGCAGACGGCGGCTCGGTCGAGCAGCCCAACCGGACGCCGAGTCACCGCCTTCTCGGAGACCACGGGACAGCCGGTCCCGAGAGGACATCCGAGGCCCTGGGCGAGGACACGGTGGAGCGCTGCCTCCAGGTGCTCGGCGCCGACCACCTGATCACACTGCTGACGGCAGCCCGCAGGTGACCGTGGTCGGCATCGACGTCCTGCCCAGCGTGCTCGCCCTGGCCGAGCAGGTCCGCGCGGCCAGCCCCGCGGCCGACCGGGTGGTGCTCCGCCAGCAGGACGTCGCGACGCTCGATGTGCAGGACACCTACGACCTGGGCTGGGTGCCGGCGCCGTTCGTCCCCGGACCCGCGCTGCGGCCGGGCCTCTGGGCAGTCACTCGAGCTCCGGCCAGGCGGCTGGCTGATGCCCGGCCACGGCAAGTACGTCGGCAACCCGGTCGACGACGCGCTCAACCGGTTCAAGACCGTCGCCTACGGCGACACCGCCCTCGACGACGCCCGGGCGCAGCAGGCGCTGGTCGACGCGGGACTGGACGCGGTCACCACCACGCCCACAGCCCTCGGCAGCCCGGCCATCACCGTGGGTCGCAAGCCGGCCTGACCGCCTCGCCGGCTGTGACGCGCAGACGCGACAGACGACACATCCCACGACCTCATTGCTTCCCCGCGAGGGCCCGGGACGGTGGTCTCCAACGCCGAAGACCCGGCCCCCTGCGGGTGAGCCGGGTCCTCGGACTGTGTAGCGGGGGGACCGGCCGAACCACCGCTCTCGCTCTTCGACTTCGCCTCTTTCCGCAGGTCATGGCCTCATGCCTACGCATCTGCACACCCCCGTGGTGGTCCGTTTTCCCAACCCGCCGTCGTGGAACGCCTGGATTCGACGATGATCATGACACCGGTGTCGGACAGCGTGATCTCGCCGACGCCGCGGTCCGTCCGACCGCCGCGCCGGCCCACCGCGTCCGCGTGGCGGCGGGACTCCGGGCCCAGCGGCTACGGCTTGGCGAGCCCGTGCTGGTACGCCCATCGGACCGCCTGGGCGCGGTCGCGCGCGGCGATCTTGGCGAAGATCCGGTTGATGTGCGTCTTGACCGTCGCCTCGGAGACGACCAGCCGGGTGGCGATCTCGACGTTGGACAACCCGTCGGCGATGAGCGCGAGCACCTCGGTCTCCCGGTCGGTGAGCGGCGCCGGACCGCCTCCGGCGGTGCGGCCGTGCAGTACCTGGGCCTGCACCTGGGGATCGAGCAGCGCCTGGCCGGCGTCCGCGGCGGCGACGGCGCGGGCGATCTCGGCCATGCCGGCGTCCTTCGTCAGGTAGCCGCGGGCGCCGGCGCGCAGGGCGGCGAGCACCGAGTCGTCGTCCGCGTGGGTGGTCAGCACGACGACCTCCACGTCGGGGTGGTCCCGGCGGATCCGGCGGGTGGCCTCGACGCCGTCCATCACCGGCATCCGCAGGTCCATCAGGACGACGTTCGGCCGCTGTTCGGCGACCAGGTCGATCGCCTGCGCGCCGTCCTCGGCGACGCCGACGAGCTTGAGGTCGTCGACCAGTTCGAGCAGCGCGGTCAGCCCCTCGCGCACCAGGCGCTGGTCGTCGACGACCAGGACCCGGATCACGCCGGGACCTCGAGACGGACCCGGAACCCGTCTTCGGCCGGCCCGGCATGCAGCCACCCGCCGAGCAGGGCCGCGCGCTCGGCCAGACCGGACAGGCCGTGCCCGCCGCCGGTGCCGTGCAGCGCGGCCCGCTCCTGGCCGCCGCGGTCGTGGACCTCGACCACCGCACCGTCGGGCCGCCAGTCCAGCCGGACGTGCACCGGAGCGCCGGCCGCGTGCTTGCGGGCGTTGGTCAGCGCCTCCTGCACGGTGCGGTAGACGGCCAGCGACGCCTCGGGGGCCAGCGGCACCGGTTCGCCGCGGACGTCGAGGGAACACGGTGTGCCGGTGGCCGCCTCGTGCTGCGCCAGCAGCTCCGGCAGCGCGTCGGGTCCGGGCACGACGTCCCCGCGCAGCGTGGAGACCGCCTGCCGGGCCTCAACCAGCCCGCCGCGCGCCAGTTCGTGCGCGCGGGCCAGGCCGCCGGCCAGGGGGTCGGCGGCGCGCTCGGCCCGGACGGCGAGGGCTTCCAGCTGCAGGACCAGCGCCGAAAGCGTGTGCGCGAGGACGTCGTGCATCTCCCGCGAGATCCGGGTGCGCTCGGCGAGCGCCGCGGAGGCCTTCTCCGCCTCCCGGCTGCGTTCCAGCTGCACGACCAGCTGATCGGCCCGCGCCCGCTGCTCCTGCTCGCTCTGCAGCAGCAGGCCGAACAGGAAGAACAGCGCCGCGCCGCCGGTCACCACGGTGATGAAGACCCCGGCGTTCGGCGCCTCGAGCGCCAGAACCACGTCGAAGAGCAGCACGCTGACGGCGGCGACCGCCACGGCCGTGCGGCGCGGCAGCCGCAGCGGCGCGTAGGCCACGCCGAGGTACAGCCCGATGCCGCCGGTGCCGGTCGGGTCGCCGTGCCGGGCGGCGGCCGAGGCCACGGCCATCACCAGCAGCAGCACCACGGTGATCCGGATCGGTGCGTCGAACCACAGCAGGAAGACCAGCGCCGCCGCGGCGTAGACCGCCACGGACAGCGTGACGAGCAGGGCGTCGCCGGAGGTCCCGAGCCCGACGCTGCTGCCGGCGTTGGCGACCACCACCAGCGCGACGACGGCGAGCCCGACCGGGAGGACCCACCGCCGCTGCCCGTGCACGGACGACAGTCTCCACCCACGGGTGGACGCCGGAGATCAACCCGCGCGCCGACGATCCGGCGGCTCCGCGGCGGCACCGTTTCCGCATGCTCGTCGCAGCGCAGGGCCTCAACCTCGCCGTCCGCTTCGGACTGGAGCTGGCGCTGCTGGCCGTCGTCGCCGTCGCCGCGTGGCGAGGCACCCGGTCGCGGGCCGCCCGCCTGGCCGCCGTCGTGCTGCTGCCGGGCGCCGTGGCCGTCGGCTGGGTGCTGCTCGTACACGGCCCCTCCGTTTCGGGGCCGGTACAGATCGCCGCCCAGCTGGCGGCGCTCGCCGTCGGCCTCACCGCACTCCGGCTGCTCGGCGCCCGCCTGCCCACTACCGCTGCGGTCGCCGCGCTCGCCGTTGGCAACGCCGTGCTGCTCGCCATCTGGAATCAGTGACACCCCACCACCCGAGGAGATCCGCCGTGCAGACCGCCATCCCCACCCCCGCCGCCGTGCGTTCGCCCAACGCGCCCGCGGTCGCCGCTGTCGCGTACGTGCTGTCCTGGATTGCCGGCCTGCTGCTGGCGCCGGCCGCACCCGAGCGCGAGGCGCCACCCACGGAGATCACCCGCTTCTACGCCGACCACGGACCGGCCGTGATCTCCTCCGCGCTGCTCGTGCACGGGACCGCCGGCGTCGCGCTCGCCCTACTCACGGTCGGGATCGCCCGGGTCAGTGGCGTCTACGGCGGGCTGCGCCGGGCCGTGGTCGGGATCGGCCTCACCGCCGCGGCGCTATCCCTCCTGCAGTTCGCCCTCGCCGTAGCCGCCGTCGTCGGCGAGCACGCCGACATGACCAGCCGCACGCTTCTGGTCGGCGTCGACTACGTCGACGTGCTCAAGATCGCCCTGCTCGCGGCCTTCGTCGCGGTGGCGACCACCGCGGCCGCACGAGCCGGCGCCGCACCCCGCTGGCTGCAGGTCACTGCAGCCGTCCTCGTTCCCCTGCTGCTGGTGGGCAGCGCATCGCTCTTCGGCGTCGGAGCCCTGATGCCGGTGCTCGCCGTCTCCCTGCTGCTCCTGCTCGCCTGGGCGGCCGCGACCGGCTACCTCGTCTCGCGCTCCGCCCGCTCGCACGCCCAGCCCCAGCCGGCTGGCACCGCCTGACCGGACGCCGCATCCGAGGAGGAGTCATGAGCACCGCGACCCTGATCAACTGCTTCGAGGTAGCACCCGGGCAGGACGAGCGCTTCCTGCAACTGTGGCACCAGGCCGACGGCCTGCTCCGCAGCAGGGGCGGCTACCGCACGACGCGCCTGCACCGGGCGCTCGGACCGCAAGCCCGGTTCCGCTACGTCAACGTGGCCGAACTCGACTCGGTGGAGACCTGGCAGTCCGCCCTCAACACTCCCGAGTTCGCCTCCACCGCCGCGCAGATGGCCGAGTTCTTCCCCTCCCCCGGCCTCTACACGGTGGAGGTCACCCACGGCACGGCAGAGCCGGAGCACGACCGATGAGGGCTGCGTCGGCGGTGCTGAAAGGAGCAGGGCCGGCCGGACCCTCCGATCTAGGCAAAGCCCACGTCGCCCTCCGCCACATCGCCGCAGGTGGTCACGTGGTGGCGGTGACCGTCCGCGGCACCCGGTCCACACCGGCCACACCTGCCGTGGTCATCGTCCCCGGCGCCGGTGACTGCCAGGCGTCCTGGGCACCGGTCGCCGACCGGATGGCCCAGCACACACTGGTGATCAGCTACGACCGGGCCGGCCTGGGCGGCAGCAGCCCCGGCCCGGCTCCGACCGTGCAGGGCTATCTCAACGAGCTGCAGGCCGTGCTCGACAGCTGCCTCCCGGAGGGCCGGTACGTGCTGGTCGGGCACTCCCTCGGGGGTCTGATCACACGCCTGCACGCGCAGCAGCACCCCGACCGGCTGGCCGGCCTCGTGCAGGTCGACGCCACCCCGGAGCAGATCGCCGACGACCGAGCGGTGCGCATCGGCTTCGCCGTCACGGGTGGGCTCGCCCACCTGATGCAGGCCCTCACGCCACTCGGGGTGGTTCGGGCGCTCCTGCGCCTGCGGCGGTTCCCGCTCTACCCGGAGCAACGCACGTTCGAGGCCCGGCTGCGCGACGAGGAGCTCCGGGAGTGGATCGCCGCGGTCAACCGCAGCTTCGGCCTCCGGGGCGCGGCCGGAGCCGAACTCCGCTCCGTGCTGTCCTGCGCCCGTGAGGCGCGGCGGCGCACCACCGGCCTGGTCCGACCCCAGGTCGGCGACCTGCCACTGGTGGTCCTCACCAGCCGAACGTGGGGCGAGAAGTGGCTGACGATGCACCGCGAGCTGGCCTCCCGCTCCAGGTGCGGGATCCACCACGTTCTCGACGACCGCCGGCACAACATCCACATGGCGCATCCCGACGCAGTCGCCGACGCGGTGACCGCCCTCCTCCCGCCTACCAGCACTCCGACCAACCGCTGACCCGCAGCCCGACAAAGCGTCGTCGTGGGCCGGCCTCTCGAGGCCGCCGACTCCATCGACAGCACAGGCCCGTGCTGCCACGATGCGTCTCCGGGAGCCCACCGTCGTAGTCCCCGGCAGTGCACGCCGGTCCGACGGCAGTTGGATGCCTGCCGCTCACGGGAGGTGGTCAGGGTGGGCCCACTGCTCGAGACGAAGCTCCATGTGCCTCGTCGGCGACGCCGTCTGGTCGCCCGTCCCCGGCTGCACGAGCGCCTGAACCGCGGAACGGAGTCGGCGGTCACGCTGGTCTCCGGCCCGGCAGGCTTCGGAAAGACCACGGTGCTGACGGACTGGCTGGCCTCCGACCGGACCGAGGGCCGGTCGGTGGCGTGGCTCTCGCTCGACCAGCGGGACAACGATCCGGCGGTGTTCTGGACCTACCTCCTCGCCGCACTCCGAACCGCGGCGCCGGAGGTGGGCGCGGGCGCGCTGGCACTTCTGCAGTCGCCGCAGGCGTCGACCGAGGCGGTCCTCGCGACGCTGGTCAACGACCTCTCCGCCCTCCCGATCGACGTCGTGCTGGTGCTCGACGACTACCACGTCATCGAGGCACCCGAGGTGCAGGCCGGGATGTCGTTCCTGGTGGAGCACCTGCCCGCGCAGATCCATCTGGTGATCGCCGGCCGCGCCGACCCGGCGCTGCCGCTGGCGCGGTTGCGTGCGCGAGGTGAACTCGCCGAGCTGCGCGCCGCCGATCTGCGCTTCACCAGGGACGAGGCCGCGGCGTACCTCGACGTCGGGATGGGACTGGCGCTGACCGCCGGCGACGTCGCCGTGTTGGAGCAGCGGACCGAGGGCTGGATCGCCGCGCTGCAACTGGCGGCGCTGTCGATGCAGGGCCGGGAGGACGTCAGCGGCTTCATCGCCGGCTTCGCCGGAGACGACCGCTACGTCGTCGATTACCTGGCCGAGGAGGTCCTGCAGCGCCAACCCGAGCTGGTGCGGACCTTCCTGCTGCAGACCTCGATCCTGGGCCGGCTGACCGGCCCGCTCTGTGACGCCGTCACCGGCCAGGACGGCGGCAAGGCGATGCTGGAGGCGCTGGACCGCGCCAACCTCTTCCTGGTGCCGCTCGACGACCGTCGCCGCTGGTACCGCTATCACCATCTGTTCGCCGACGTCCTCCAGGTGCGCCTGCAGGACGAGCAGCCTCACGTCGTCGCCGAACTGCACAGGCGGGCCGGCGAGTGGTTTGAGCGCAGCGGGGAACGGGCGGAGGCGGTCCACCATGCACTGGTTGGCGGGGACACCGCCCGTGCGGCGGACTTGGTCGAGCTGGCGCTGCCGGCGCTGCAGCAGGGCCGGCAGGAGGCCACCATGCGCCGCTGGCTGGAGGCGCTGCCGGACGAGGTGATCCGGGTCCGCCCCGTGTTGAGCGTCGGCTACGCCGCGGCGCTCATGGTCAGCGGCCAGGTCGAAGGCGTCGAGGCGCGACTACAGGACGCCGAACGATGGCTGACCCCGACCCCGGACAGCGGGCAGGACGCCCGGGCGCCGGCGACGGAGATGGTGGTTGCGGACGACGCGGGGTTCCGCCGGCTGCCCAGCGCGATCGCGCTGTACCGCGCCGGGCAGGCCCTGCTGTCCGGCGACGTGGCCGGCACCGTGACGCATGCCCGGCGGGCGCTCGAGCTGGCGGGCGCCGAGGACCATCTCGGGCGCGGCGGGGCGGCCGGTCTCCTCGGCCTCGCCTACTGGGGCAGCGGCGATCTGGATGCCGGGCACCGCTGGTACGCCGAGGCCGCGACCAGCCTGGAGAGGGCTGGGCACCTGTCGGACGTGACCGGCTGCGCGATCGCGCTGGCCGACATCCGCCTCGCACAGGGCCGGCTCGGCGAAGCGATGACGACCTACGAGCGGGCGCTGCGGCTGGTGACTCCCGAGAGCGGGCCGGTGCTGCGCGGCGCAGCGGACATGCACGTGGGCATCGCCGGCGTCCACACCGAGCGCGGGGACGTCGACGCGGCCCGGCGGCACCTCCAGGTGAGTCGGGATCTCGGCGAGCACGTCGGCCTGCCGCAGAACCCGTACCGCTGGCGGGTGGTGATGGCCCGCATCCGCGAGGCAGAGGGAGACGTCGCTGGGGCGCTCGGCCTCTTGGAGGAGGCGGAGCGCCGCTACGTCGGTGACTACTTCCCCGAGGTGCGGCCGGTTGCGGCGCTGCGGGCGCGCGTGCTCGCCCGGCAGGGCCGGTGGGCCGACGCGCTCGCCTGGGCGCAGGAGCAGGGGTTGTCGGTCGAGGACGGCCCGGACTACCTGCGCGAGTTCGAGCACCTCGCCCTGGCCCGGGCGCTCGCGGCACGCTCCGCGGCCGAGGGCGACGCACGGCCGGTGTCCGGGGCCACGCGGCTGCTGGAGCGACTGCTGCACGCGGCGGAGGCAGGCGGAAGGACGGGCAGCGTCCTCGAGGTGCTGGTGGTCCAGGCGCTCGCCCAGCAGGCTCGCGGCGACCTGCCTGCCGCGCTGGCGGCCCTGCGCCGCGCGCTGGCGCTGGCCGAATCCCAGGGTTACGTCCGGATCGTCACCGACGAGGGGCCCCACCTGGCCGTTCTGCTGCGAGGGGCCGCGGCGAAGGGCGCCGGCGCGGGCTACGCCCGCCGGCTCCTTTCGGCCCTGGAGACCGGCGAGGGCAGCGCGCCTGATCCGGCGGGCCTGGTGGACCCGCTGAGCGCTCGCGAGCTGGACGTGCTGCGGCTGCTGGGCAGCGACCTCGACGGCCCGGACATCGCCCGCGAGCTCTTCGTGTCCGTCAACACCGTCCGGACCCACACCAAGAACATCTACGCCAAGCTGGGCGTGACCAACCGCCGCGCGGCCGTCCGCCGGGGTGAGGACCTCGACCTGCTGCCGCGGCATCGCGACCACCCCGGCCGCGTGGCCGTCTCCGACCGGTAAGCCCAGGCGTCCGTCGAGGTTCGCCGGCGGGGCCGGCACCGGCCGCTCACCGCCGCACGCTCCCAGCTCGGATCACCATCCGGATCACCAGACATGGTGATCCGCTCTCACCATCCCCCTCCCTACGTTCCTTCGCACCGGCCCAGGGCGGACCGCCGGCCATGACGACCGGGGTGCCCGGCGGCGACGCAACCGCCGCCACCGGGACGGACCTGCCCTGTGAGGAGGAGATGTGACGGAGACCCGAACGCCGTACCCAGTTCGCGTGGACGCGTCGGAGGACGCGCCGTCGCGAGGACTGTGGCTGGTGAAATGGCTGCTGCTCGTTCCGCACTTCGTGGTGCTGGTGCTCCTGTGGCTGGCCTTCTACGTGGTCGGCGTGATCGCGTTCTTCGCGATCCTGTTCACCGCGCGCTATCCGCGGGGACTGTTCGACTTCAACGTCGGCGTGCTGCGGTGGAGCTGGCGGGTGCACTACTACGGCTACTGGGCGCTGGGCACCGACCGCTATCCGCCGTTCACGCTTGCCGACGTGCCGGACTACCCCGCGCACCTCGACGTCGCCTATCCCGAGCGGCTCTCCCGCGGGCTGGTCTTGGTCAAGTGGTGGCTGCTGGCCATTCCGCACTACATGATCGTGTCGATCTTCGTCGGTGGCGGGATCTGGCTGGCCACCCGGACCGGTGACGCCGACAGCAGCTGGGAGGCCAGCGTCAGCCTGCTGTCCCTGCTGGTGTGCATCGCGGCGATCGTGCTGCTGTTCACCGGTCACTACCCCAAGCCGCTGTACGACTTCATCTTGGGCGTGGACCGCTGGGTGCTGCGGGTGGCCGCCTACACCGCGCTGATGACCGACCGCTATCCGCCGTTCCGGCTCGACCAGGGCGGCACCGACCCCGGCTCGGTGCCCACCGGTCCCCCGCCGCCGGCCCCCGCCGGCGAGCCGGCGACCGTACCGCCGGCCCCGGCCGCGCCGGCGCGGTGAACACGCGCCGACCCGGTCCATAGATCCGGAGCGGGCAGGACAGCCGGCGCAGCCCGTCGCTCGCCCGCCACCCGCCGTGCGCAGCCCGACCCCGGGCCGCTCACCTGGTCGTCGGCCACCACCCCAGTCGCACCGGACAGGGGGACTCGATGACGAAGCAGACCGCCGGCCGCTCGTCCGACTCGAGCCGCTACGAGATCCGCCTCGGGGGCCACCTCGAGCCCCGGTGGGCCGCCTGGTTCGACGGAATGGCCCTCATCCAGCAGAGCGACGGCACCACGGTCATCCAGGGCCCGGTGATCGACCAGGCCACGCTGCACGGGCTGCTGCAGCGCGTCCGCGACCTGGGGCTGCCGCTGCTCGGGGTCACCCAGCTCGACCCGGACCAGCCGCACACCTCCAGCAACTCATCCCATCCGTCCCGGAAGGACAAGCCATGACCACCACCGCGCTCACCCCCGCGGCGACCCGACCGTCGCCCGACCCGATGCGTCGGACCTCCCTGGCCGCCGGCGTCCTCTACCTGATCACTTTCGTGTCGATCCCCACCCTGATCGTGTTCCAGCCGGTGCGGGACGGCGCCGCCTTCGTCTCGGGCGCCGGCAGCGACGCCGGCGTGCTGTGGGGGGCCTTCTCCGAGGTCATCGTCGCCCTCGCCGGCATCGGCACGGCCGTCGTGCTGTTCCCGGTCGCGAAGCGGGTGAGCGAGACGGCCGCCCTCGGCTTCGTCACCTCCCGCGTGGTCGAGGGCGCCCTGATCATCGTCGGCGTCGTCAGCGTTCTCACATTGGTCACCCTGCGCACCGACGTCGCCGGCACCACCGGCGCGGACCCGGCATCGCTGGGCACCACCGGCCACACCCTGGCCGCGACCTACGACTGGACCTTCCTGCTCAGCCAGAGCCTCGCGCCGGTCTTCAACGCGCTGTGCCTCGGCTACGTGCTGTACCGGTCCGGCCTCGTGCCCCGCATCCTGCCCACCATCGGGCTCATCGGCGCCCCTCTGCTGCTGGCCGCCGACATCGCGATCTTCTTCGGCGTCTTCGACCGGACGGGCCCGATCGCGCTCGCCGCGCTGCCGATCGCCGTGTGGGAGTTCTCGCTCGGCGTCTACCTGACCGTCAAGGGCTTCAAGCCCGCAGCCGTCGCGGCCCTCCCCCGGTTCGCCGCAGACCGGAACCCCGACCTGTCACCGGCCTGAGCGCGCACCGTTCCCCGCTCCGGTCGCTCCGCACTCGCGGAACGGCCGGGGTCGGCTTCGACACCACGATCTGAGCGGGGCCGGCCGGTGCAGGCGGAAGCGGTCGCGCTACCGGACTCGTCGGCGGCGGAGCAGTGCCGCTCCGGCAGCGGTGACGAGCCAGGGGTGGGCGCTGGCCCAGAGGGTGGCGCGCAGAGCGCGGCGCAGCAGGTCGGCCTGTCGCGCGGAGGAGGGCGGCGCCCCCGCGGGTGTCCAGTCGAAGGTCCGCAGGTGCCCGAGGAAGCCCTGCCAGACGCAGCCCTCGAGGCTGTGCACGTAGATCTGGTCGGTGAAGTGCCGGGCCAGGCGCAGATCGCGGGTGAACTCCTCCCAGGTCTGGGTGGGCATCTGCGGATGCCCGGGAACGTCCGGGCCGCCGCCCGTGGTGCCGACCGCGATGGCGGTCGCCTCGGGCCCGTAGCTCCACAACAGCCCGGGTCCGACGCCGCGCATGAACGAGGTGTACTGCATGTACACCTCGCGGTCGGTGCGCACGTCGACCAGGCCGAGGACGCGCTGCAGCAGGGTGGAGCCGGCCCGGCGTTCGTCGGCGATCAGCGGGAATTGGTAGTTCTCCACCGGCCAGCCGTCGGCGTGGATGCGCTCGACCAGGGCGGCGTAGTCGGCCCGCGCGCGGGCCGGCCGTGCGGTGTCGGCCAGCCGCGGACCGAGTACCCGCAGCAGCCCCCAGGGGTTGCGGCTGGCCTGCCAGTAGACGGCGACGTCGGGTTCGATGTCCAGGCCGACGGCGTCCCAGCGCAGGCCGTGCTCCTTTGTCCACTCGGTGAACCGCGCGTAGCTGGCCCGGGCCTGCGGCACGTTGTCCGGCGTGAAGTAGTAGCCCTGATCGGCCGGGAGCAGCGGCACGCCGACGACGGGGAGCCCGGCTCCGTTCAGCAGTTGGACGACGCGGGCCCGCTCGGCGGAGTAGTCGGACAGCATCAGCACGACGCGGGCCTGCAGTGCCTGCAGATCGGCGAGCACCGACGCGTCGTCGAACAGAGCGGTGAGCCGCGGGGCGTCCAGCTCGCAGGCGAACGACAGGGTGGGTGGCTGCATCGGGTCCTCTCCTGCGGCCGGTGGGCGGCCGCTCACTGGAACACGGCGTCGGTGATCTCGGCGCGGAAGAACTCACCGGCCTCCTGCCGGTCGGTGCCCCACCACCAGCCGGCGCGCAGGACCGACGGAAGGGTCACGCCGCCGAAGGTGCGTTCGGCCTCGACGGCGACGCCGAACGGGTACCGGCTGAACGGCTGCCGGTCCGGGTTGCCCCAGCGCTGAACCAGCGCCTCTCGCAGCCGCCCGTCCGGGCCGACGCGCAGCTGCACGGACTCCTCGTGATCGCCGATCCGCCAGGTGGCCACCGCGGTGTCCGGCTCGGGGCCGGCCGACCAGGCGGCACCGCCGAAGGCGGTCGGCAGCCAGCAGATGCCCTCGCCGGCGAGCCGGCCGGCGGCGCTGCGGGTGACGTCCGGCCCGGCGCCGGTCATCACCGGGATCAGCCTGAGCAGCCGCCAGCGCATCTGCCCGGTGCCGGAGCTGTACCGGTCGAAGCCGGTGACCGGCAGCCCGGCGAACCGGGTGGTCGCCGCCCAGATGAAGCCGTGCGGCGGGGCAAGCAGCTGGCGGGCGGTGAACGGCCGCCACGCCCCGAGCTTGATGTGCCCGCGCATCGTCAGCTGGACCGACGACCACAGCGGTGTGCCGGCCGCGACCGCGTGGGTCAGCCAGCGGCGCGCCGCCGCCGGCAGACCGGTGACGAGGTCGGCGGCGAACCGCCCCGGCGGCGCGCCCGCGGTGGCCAGGCGGGCCCACTCGGCACGCACCGGCCGCGCCGCGCTAGGCGCCTTCGCCAGGTCGGCGGTCACGCGCCCTGCCGGGCGGCGCCTGCGGCCGGTAGCCGGGGCCGCGCCCGGCGGGCCGGTTCGGTCGGCGCGTGCCGCGCGCCCGCCGCGGCGGCGCCCAGCACGGCTGGCGGTCCCATGCGGCCGCAGCATAGGACTGCGCGCAGGCTGCACGTTCCCGACCACCCGCGAGGAGAGCCCAGCATGCGCCCCGACGAACGCCACGAGACCCGGCCCTTCCTGAAGATCCGCCGCGCCTACATCGACGTGCTGACCGCCGGGCAGCGCAAGCACCTCATCCACGGCCTGGTGCTGCTCGACGTGACAGAGGCCCGGCGGCGACTGCACCGCGACGGACCGGGTCCGGCCCCGCTGTCGTTCACCGCATGGGTGCTGCACTGTGTCGCGGGTGCCGTTGACGCCGACCGGCTCGTGCACGCCTACCGGCGGCGCGATCGGCTGTTCCTCTTCGCCGACGTCGACGTCAACACCCAGGTCGAGGCCGACCTCTCCGGACAGAAGGTGGTCAAGTCGATCATCGTGCGGGCCGCGAACCGGAAGACGGTGCAGCAGATCAGCGCCGAGATCCGCGCCGCCCAGCAGGAGCAGCCCGGCGACGGGCGCCGGTACCGCGGCACCCTCGCCGTTGTCGGCCTACCCCGCCCGCTCCGCTCCCTGGGCTGGCGGGCGGTGATGCGGAACCCGCGTTGGATCAAGCGGTTCGGCGGCACGGTCGGTCTGTCCGCGGTCGGCATGTTCGGCACCGACGGCGGCTGGGGCATCGTCGCCGCCCCGCCGACGCTGATGGTCGTTGTCGGCGGCATCTCCACCCAGCCGCGGCTCATCGACGGCCAGCTGCAGGACCGGCAGTTTCTGCACGTCACCCTCAGCTTCGATCACGACGTCGTCGACGGCGGCCCGGCCGCGCGGTTCGCCGCCCGCCTCGCTGAGCTGGTCGAGAGCGCCGACGGGCTGCCGGCCGTGGCATGAGCGGGGTCCCACTCCTCCGGGCGGATGAACACCGCCGGGCTGCGCACCGCGCCGACGCCGGCCGAGCGGACGCGGCGCACCCGGCCCAGCGGGGTGGCCGCGGCACAGGCCCACGCCGTCGTGCACGCCCACCACGCCGCCCGCCACCGTGATGGGCACGGTCACGGGCGCGGTGACGCGCACGGCACTACTGAGCCCCGGCCGACCGGTACGCGCAGGGAGGAGCACGAAGGGCACGCGCACCACTGAGCAGCACTCCCGCCGCACAGCAGCGCGGAACGAGGCCCGGGCCGTCAGTGCCGCGGCGTTGGAACGGCGAACGCGGCGGGCACCGCCTGCACGTTTGGCGTCGACTTACTCGCGGGCGACCGGGTCCCGCGTGATCAGCAGCCGGGTCCACAGCCGGCCGATCAGCATGTCGATCAGCAGTTCCTGGTCGACCGACGGGTCGAGCGCGCCGCTCGCGACGGCCTGATGTCACCGCTGGGCGGGTACGCCAGATCCTGCGTCGCGGGAGTGAGCCGGCCTCGGGCCGCCAGGGTGACCTGCAGCGAACCTCGGCCGACGTGCCGCCCGGACGGGCGGCACGTCCTGTGGGATCAGGCGGCTGTTCTGCGCCACGGGTCGCCCTTCGCCGTGACGTACCGCTGCCAGACGTACCGCCAGGGCGTGACGGCCACGATGATGACCTCCGGCGCGAAGCTGACGATGATCTCGCTCATGGCCGGGTCGACGTCGCCGGCGAGCACCGCGGGCAACCCCACGACGGACAGCCAGATCACCTTCCACAGGGTCTCGAACAGCAGGATCGGCAGTAGCCGCACCGGGTAGCGCAGTCCGAGGAACGCCAGCAGCGACATGGCGGTGAGCAGGACGGCGACGACACCCTCGTACAGCGGGAAGTCGCGGTCGTAGCCGATGACGATCGGCCACTTCACCAGGGCGAGACCGACGCCCATCACCAGGTAGCCGATCCGCATCAGGTTCAGCCGCCAGGTCGGCAGGTCCGCGGGGGTGGCGGCCTTGCCCGTTGGGTCGAGGGCGGTCCGGGCGACGGTCATGGCGGTCTCCTCGGGTCGGTGTCGCGGCGACTGCCGCGGGCGTCGCTGAAGCTAGGAGCGGTCGCGGTGGGCGCGGATCACCACACGATGTGAGAAGGCGTGGTGATTTCGGCGCGGCGGCCCAGATCAGTGGGCGGGTTGGCGGGCGAGCAGCCGGGCGCGGAGCCGGTGCAGGCGCGGCATGAGGCCGTACATGACGATCGGGACCGCGATCGTGGCGACGATGACGGTGCGCAGCACGACCGGGGTGCCGGTGAGCAGGCTGCTCAGCGCGACGTTGAGCACGATCAGGGTCGGCAGCACGGCGAGCCAGATCATCAGCGCCAGCTGGTGCTTCGACGGCGGCGGGACCGGCGTGGGCGTGCGGTGCGCGGGGTCGGTGGGCATGGTGTTCTCCTCGTGAGGTGCCGCGGTCCGTCTGGCCGCGGCGCAGGTGGGTGACCGCCCCGTGGGCGGCCGCTGGGTGGGGGCCGGGTGGCGGCTACAGCCCGTGCCGGCGCGCGCCGAGCAGGGCGGTGGTGAGCCGGGCCTCGGTCGCGGCGGAGAAGACGCCGCCGGCCGTGTGGTGCTCGTCGACCGCGCGGTCGATGTCCTCGGCGACCAGGTCGGCGTTGATCGCTATCCCCGCAGTGTTGCCGGCGCCGGCCGCGGCGATGACCTGCCCGCGTGGGTCGACGACGTTGCCGGCCGCCCAGACTCCCGCGGTGCTGGTCCGGCCGGTGGCGTCGACGGTGACGAACCCGGCGTCGTCGGTCCGGCAGCCCAGCCCGCCCAGCAGGCCGTCGGGGTGTGGGGTGTTGCCGGGGCGGAGGAACACCGCGCTCCGCGGCACCACCCGGCCGTCGGCCAGCTGGACGCCGGTCAACCGGTCGTCCTCGACCACGAGCCGGGCCACCTCGCCGTGCACCAGCTGGATGCCGCGGGCCCGCAGCTGCTCCCGCTCGAGGGCGGTCAGCGGGTGGATGTGGGCGAAGAAGACCACGTCGTCGGACCACTGGCGGATCAGCTGCGCGTGCGCGACCGCACCCGGGCCGGTGTTCAGCACGCCGAGCGGGGAGTCGCGGACCTCCCACCCGTGGCAGTACGGGCAGTGCAGCAGGTCCCGGCCCCACCGCTCACGGACGCCGGGGATGTCCGGCAGCGCGTCGCTGACGCCGGTGGTGAGCAGGATCCGGCGGGCGTGGAGCACCCGGCCGCCGGCGAGGCGGAAGACGAAGCCTGGCTCGATGCCGACCACCCGGTCAGCGACGAGTTCGACGCCGTAGCCGGCGATCTCGGCCCGCCCGGCGGCCAGCAGTTCGGCCGGGGGCATCCCGTCGCGGGACAGGAAGCCGTGCATCTGCGCGGCGGGGGCGTTGCGGGGCGCGCCGGCGTCGACCACCGCCACCCGGCGACAGGCCCGGCCCAGCACCAGCGCCGCGCTCAGCCCGGCCGCGCCGCCGCCGACCACCACCACGTCGCGAACCTTCGTCTCCATGACGATCACCTCCGCGCCGAAGGTTCGGGGGGCGCGGCGGCCGGTGACAACGATCGTTGCCATTTCCGGGAACGGCTGATGGGGTGACCGGCGTGCGACACTCGGCGGCGATCGCGGCGGCGCTGGCCGAGGTGGGGCCGCGGCTGAAGCGGGTGCGAACCCAGCGCGGCATCACTCTCACCGAGCTGGCCGCGGCCACCGGAGTCTCCAAGAGCACCCTGTCCCGGCTGGAGTCCGGGCAGCGCAAGCCCAGCCTGGAGCTGCTACTGCCGATCGCGCAGGCGCACCGGATCCCGCTGGAGGAGCTGATCGGCGCACCCGAGGTCGGCGACCCCCGGGTGCGTTTCACCCCGCGGCGGCGCAACGGCCGCATCGTCGTCCCGCTGACCCGCAACCCCGGCGGGCTGCAGGCCTGGAAGACGATCATTCCGCCCGAGCCCGGCGAGCCCGAGCTTCGCACCCACGAGGGCTACGAGTGGCTCTACGTGCTGGCCGGCCGAGTGCGGCTGATCCTGGCCGACCACGACCTCATCCTGTCTCCCGGCGAGGTCGCCGAGTTCGACACCCGGCTGCCGCACTGGTTCGGACCCGCTGACGACCAGCCGGTGGAGATCCTCAGCCTGCTGGGCCGTCAGGGGGAACGCATCCACGTTCGGGCCGCCCCCCGCCGAGCCGACCGCACCTGATCGTGCTGGAGCGGAGCGAAGAGCATCGACACCGTCCGTATCCGACTGCCACGATGCGTCTCCGGAGCCGACGGTGTGGCCGGTGACCAGAGCCGTCGACGCCGGGGCATGGCCCCTCCAGGAAGGTGGTGGCGGTGGGGCCCCTGTTCGCCACCAAGCTGCACGTGCCCCGCCGACGACGTGGCCTGGTGGCGCGCCCCCGGCTCAGCGAGCGCCTGGACCGCGGGGTCGATGCCGCGCTGACCCTGGTGTCCGCGCCGGCCGGGTTCGGCAAGACCACCCTGTTGACGGAGTGGCTGGCCGCTGCCGACCGGCGCTCGACGGCGTGGCTGTCCCTCGACGCCCGGGACAACGACCCGAGCACGTACTGGACCTACCTCATCGCCGCGCTCCAGACGGCGGTGCCCGGCGTGGCGGCCGGCGCGCTCGCGCTGCTGCGGGAGCCGCATGCGTCGCTCGACGAGGTGCTCACGACCCTGGTCAACGAGCTGGACGCGGCCCCCGACGACCTGGTCCTTGTGCTCGACGACTACCACGCCATCGCCACGCCCCAGATTCACGACCGGATGGCCTTCCTCGTGGAGCACCTGCCTCCGCACGTACACCTGGTGATCGCCACCCGCGCCGACCCGGCCCTGCCGGTGGCCCGGTGGCGGGCGCGCGGCGAGCTCGTCGAGGTCCGCGCCGACGACCTGCGTTTCACCGCCGAGGAGGCCGCGGCCTACCTCACCGAGGCGATGGGGCTGGCGCTGACCGCCGAACACGTCGCGGCGCTGGAGGCGCGCACCGAGGGCTGGGTCGCGCGCTGCAGCTGGCCGCGCTGTCGATGCAGGGCCGCGACGACCCCGGCGACTTCATCACCGGGTTCGCCGGCGACGACCGGTACATCGTCGACTACCTCGCCGAGGAGGTGCTGCAGCGCCAGCCCGACGACGTCCGCCACTTCCTCCTGCGGACCTCCATCCTCCACCGGCTCACCGGCCCGCTGTGCGACGCCGTCGTCGGCGGGGACGGCGGCCGGGCACGGCTGGAGGCCCTCGAGCGCGCCAGCCTGTTCCTGGTGCCGCTCGACGACCGTCGGCGGTGGTACCGCTACCACCACCTGTTCGCCGACGTGCTGCACGCGCGGCTGCTCGCCGAGCAGCCCGACCGGGTACCCGAGCTGCACCGGCGGGCCAGCGGCTGGCACGCCGAGCACGGTGAGCCGTCCGAGGCGATCCGGCACGCCCTCGCCGGTGGGGACGCCCAGCGGGCCGCCGACCTGGTCGAGGCCGCGATGCCGGCGGCCCGGCAGAACCGCCACGACACCACGCTGCGCCACTGGTTCAGGCAGCTGCCCGAGCACGTGCTGCGCAACCGGCCGGTGCTGCGCGCCGGCTACGCGGGCGCCATCCTGGTGCACGGCGAGCTGGACGGGGTGGAGGAGCACCTGCGCGACGCCGAGCGCTGGCTGGACTCGCTGGCGCCCGCCGACGCCGCCCCGCAGGACACCACGCCGGCCGCCACGCCCACGGAGGACCCGGCGCTCGTCCGGGCCGTGCGCAGCCAGGTCGCGGTCTACCGCGCCGCGCAGGCCCGGGTGACCGGCGACCTGGCCGGCACCATGACCCACGCGCAGCGCGTGATCGACCTTGCCGACCCCGACGACCACCTGGTCCGAGGGGCGGCCGCCGGGCTGCTGGGGCTGGCGCACTGGAGCAGCGGCGAGCTGGCGGCCGCGCACCGGTGGTGGAGCGACTCCCGCGGCGAGCTGGAACGGGCCGGGCACCACTCCGACACCCTCGGCGTCGCCCGCGCGCTGGCCGACATCCGCATCGCGCAGGGCCGGCTCCGCGACGCGCTGGCCACCTTCCAGCACGGGCTGGCCGCCGCGACCCGGCACGGCCCGACGGTGCTGCGCGGCGCGGCCGACATGCACGTCGGCCTGAGCGAGCTGTGCCGGGAACGCGACGAGCTCGACGCCGCGCGCGAGCACCTGGCCGCCGCCACGCAGCTCGGCGAGCACGCCGGCCTGCCGCAGTACCGGCACCGCTGGCGGGTGGCGATGGCCCGGGTGCGGGAGGCCGAGGGAGACCTCGACGGCGCCGTCGACCTGCTCGACGAGGCCGAGCGGTGCTACGTCAGCGACATGTTCCCCGACGTGCGGCCGATCGCGGCGCTGCGCGCGCGGGTGTGGCTGGCCCAGGGCCGGCTCGGCACGGCGTTCGACTGGACCCGCCAGCGCGGGCTCGACCCCGCCGACGACCTGTTCTACCTGCGCGAGTTTGAGCACGTCACGCTGGCCCGGGCGCTGCTGGCCGAGCACGCCACCTCCGGCGACCGGACTCCGCTGCAGCAGGCCACCGGGCTCCTGGAGCGGCTGCTGGCCGCTGCGCGGGACGGCGGACGGGCCGGCACGGTCATCGAGCTGCTCGTGCTGCGAGCGCTGGCCCACCAGCACCAGGGCGACGTCCCCGGCGCGCTCGGCGCGCTGGAGCTCGCGGAGCCCGAAGGCTACGTGCGGAGCTTCGTCGACGAGGGTCCGCCGCTGGCCGCGCTGCTGAAGGCCGCCGTGCATAAGGGGTCCGCACCCGAGTACGCCCGTCGACGGCTGGGCGCCGCCACGCAGGCCGGCGGCGGGATACCCGCGCCGCGGGGCCCGGTCGAGCCGCTGAGCGCCCGCGAGCTCGAGGTGCTGCGGCTGCTGGGCACCGATCTGGACGGCCCCGGCATCGCCCGCAAGCTGTTCGTCTCGCTGAACACCCTGCGCACGCACACCAAGAACGTCTACGCCAAGCTCGGGGTGAACAGCCGCCGCGCCGCGGTCCGCCGCGGCGAGGAGCTCAACCTCATGGCCCGGACCGGGCAGCGCCCCGGCCGCACGGTCGGCGACCGGTAGGCCCGGCCCGAATCACCACCCGGATCACCACACATGGTGATCCGCTCTCCCCACCCCAGTTCCTACGTTTCGTCCGCACCGAAACGAACGCCGGAACGCCGCACCGCAGCCCTTCCGGCCTGGCCCGGACAGGGGGACCCGATGACCAAGACCACCGGCGGTCCTCCGCCCAGCCCCAGCCGCTACGAGATCCGGCTGCGCGGCCGCCTCGACCCGCGCTGGGCCACCTGGTTCGACGGGATGACCCTCACCACCGCCGACGACGGCACCACCGCCCTGCGCGGCCCGGTGACCGACCAGGCCGCACTGCACGGCCTCCTGCAGAAGGTGCGCGACCTCGGCCTGCCGCTGCTCTCGGTCACCCCGCTCGACGCGGAGCACCCGCGCACCGCCACCACCTGACCCGCCACCACACCCGAAGGGACCCCGCCATGAGCATCAGCTCACCTCCCGCCGCGACGACCCGACCCGCGACGGACCCGATGCGACAGACCGCATTCCTCGGCGGCCTGCTGTACGTCATCACCTTCGCTGCCTCGATCCCTGCCGCCTTCTACTTCCTTGCCCCCGTCCTCGACAACCCGGACTACGTCCTGGGCTCAGGGTCCGACGCGCGCGTCATCACCGGCGGCCTGCTCGACGTGGTCACCGCCATCGCCGGCATCGGCACCGCGGTCGTGTTGTTCCCGGTGGTGAGGCGGCAGAACAGAACTCTGGCGCTCGGCTTCGTCACCTCCCGCCTGCTCGAAGCCGCGATCATAGTCATCGGTGTCGTCAGCCTCCTCGCGATCGTGACGCTGCGAAAGGACTTCGCCGGAGCGCCCGGCGCCGACACGGACTCTCTGTCCACCACCGCCGCATCACTCGTCGCGGTCCGCGACTTCACCTTCCATCTCGGTCCCGGCTTCATGGCAGCGGTGAACGCCCTCTTGCTCGGCAGCCTCATGTATCGCTCCGGCTTGGTTCCGCGCGTCATCCCGGTGATGGGCCTCATCGGAGCCCCGCTGCTCCTCGCGGCCAAGATCGCGACGGTCTACGGTGTCAACGACGACTCCACGATGTGGTCGGTGATCGCCCTGGCGCCGATCTTCTTCTGGGAGCTGTCGCTGGGCATCTACCTGGTCGTCCGCGGCTTCCGGCCCTCCGCCGTCGCCGCGCTGCCGCCCGCGCAGGCCATCCGATGAGGGCCGCGGTCTACCGCCGCTTCGGCGGCCCGGACACCGTCCACGTCGAAGAGGTTCCCCGGCCGCCGGTCGGCCCGGACGACGTGCTCATCCGTGTGCACACCAGCACCGTCAGCGCCGCCGACCACCGCGCCCGCACCCGCGAGGTGCCCCGCGGGCTCGCCCTGCTCGCCGCGGCGGGGATCGGCGTCTTCCGGCCGAAGCACCCGGTGCTCGGCTTCGACGCCGCCGGCGTCGTCGAGGCCGTCGGTTTCCGGCTGGAGCGGTTCCGGACCGGCGACGAGGTACTCGCCATGACGGGCGGGCAGTTCGGCGGGCACGCCGAGTACGCCCGGGTGCCGGGCGGGGCGGCGATCGCGCACAAGCCGCGGAACATGTCGTTCGAGGACGCGGTGACGTTGGTCTTCGGCGGCCTGACCGCCCACGCCTTCCTCAAGCAGGCGTCGCTGCGACCGGGTGCAGCGGTGCTGGTCAACGGGGCCTCGGGCGCGGTCGGCACCGCCGCCGTGCAGCTCGCCGCGCACGCCGGCGCCCACGTCACCGGCGTGTGCAGCGACGCCAACCGGGAGCTGGTCACCTCGCTGGGCGCCGACCGGGTGATCGACTACACCACCGAGGACTTCACCGCCGGGCCGGCCAGCTACGACGTGCTCGTCGACTGCGTCGGCAACGCCCCGTTCGAACGGGTGCGGCACCTGCTGAAGCCGGGCGGTGCGCTGCTGCTGGTGATCACCGACCTGCGCGGGCTGCTGCTCGCACCGCTGCGCAGCCGGCGGACCGGCCACCTGGTCACCGCCGACGTCGGCAAGCCCACCGCCGAGGACCTGGCCCACCTCGTGGACCTCGCGGAGGCCGGCTCCTTCCAGGCGGTCCGCGACCGGACCTACGACCTCGCCGACATCGTCGAGGCGCATCGCTACGTCGACACCGGCCGCAAGCGCGGCAACGTCATCGTCCGCATCCCCGGCGCGGCGGCCGGACCCCGCCAGTCGTCCAGCACCACGAGCACCGAAGAGGCATCGCCATGATGGAGGCGCAGGAGCTGACCAAGCGCTGCCGCGGCACGTCCCGAGGTGCAGCGGGGCCCCCTCTCCGGACGGACCGGCGCCGGGATGCAGTGTGGTGTCGGTGCGGTCAGGTCGCCGGCGCGGCGATGCGGGCGCGCAGCGCGGCGGCGTCCAGCCACACCTCGTCGACGTCCACGGCATCCTCGTCCACGCAGTCCAGCGCGGCCGGCGGGACCGTGCGGTACGGGGTTCCGGCCTGCCAGCCCCGGCTGTCCGGATGGCGCCCCTCGGGGTCCTCCTCCAGGTCCGCGACGCGGATCGCGCCGGGAACGTCATCCCCGTCGACGAGGACGAGGCTCCCGTCGGCGGCGGTACAGACGACGGCGTCCATGTGCAGGTGCGGGAAGATGTCGTGGTCGGTCGGGGTGAAGCCCTTGTCGTAGCGGCAGTCGATGCCCTCGCAGGCGTAGCCCACGACGTGGGTGATGTCCGGGCGGGGCAGCAGCGCGGCGGCGAGGTCGTCCAGGACGGCCTCCATCTCCTCGCAGCGGGCGGCCCAGCGCAGGTCGACGGCGTGGGCGCGCCGGTCGGCGACGCGGGCGGCGAGCCGCTCCTCGGGGGTGGGACGCGGGCGGATCAGCGCGGACATGACGGAACTCCTCGAGCAGACGAGATGGGGCAGGACGCCGCACACCGTCCGCAGCCCGCCGGCATCGGCAGTGAGCCGTTCTCCTCCGACCAACTCCTCATACGGAACGAGGGTGTCCTTAGCTGCTTTGGCGGATTGATTGCCGACGGCGGCTCTCCCGGCACCGTCGCGGCCGTGGACACCGAGACCCTCGTCATGGCCCGCAACCTGTCCGGCCTGGTGCTGCTGTACCGGTCGACCGAGCAGCCCCGGACCTGGGTTCGCACGTCGGCCGGCGGGCGGACCACCCACCGCCTGTACAGCGAAGGTCTCTACGACGCCCGGGTGGTCCACGACCGCACCGCTGGCTGGCGGATGATCCTCGACGTCCTCGCCTGTCCCGACGGCCAGCTCGGCCGCGACGGGAGGATGGCCGACCTACCGGAGGACAGCACCGCGCGTACGGCAAAGACCGCCGTGCTGAGGCACCTGGACGCTCATCTGCACGAGCTGGACGTGGCCCTGCTCGCCGAGACCCGGATGGCCCGGCCCGCCGCCACCCTGCTGGCCGACATGACGCGCCGGGACTGGCGCCTGGTCGATGAGCCGCTCGTCCGGGCCGCCGAGGCCGCCCGCGCTGCAGTCACCTGACCGGCATCGCCTCACGGCCGGCGTCGGTGCGGCGGGGGGACCGGCCGAACCACCGCTCTCGCTGTTCGACGTTGCCCGTTTCCGCAGGTCGCCAGCTCCTGCCTACGCATCTGCACACCCCCGCGGTGGTCCGTTGCCCGCTCGGCCGATCCAAAGACCGGGATACGCAAGTGATCGTCTCAGCCGGCGCGGACGGACGATCGCGTTGATCCGGCCCAAGCTCACGGAGGTGGATGCCTGCACTGGACACTGCGCCGCAGCGGCGCCCACTTCGACGCGATGAACGAGGCCCGACCGCGGGTGATGAGCAGTTGCATGTGCTTGGCACGGGAAGCTGCACATGCCACTTCTTGCGACTGTGCCAATCCTTGCGCCGGTGTCATGGGCTGCGCCGTGCCATCTCTTGCACGCGCCAGAACTTGCACAGGTGACGTCCCTGGAAGTGGTGTAGCTGGTCGGAGGCCCTGAGCTCGTCGGCGTGGTGCCGACGTGCGAGGGGCCACCGCGTGGATCTTCTGCGTGAACCCGCCAAGGAACACTCAGCAGAAAGGCCACGCGATGGCCCTGGACCAGTCTGCCCTGATCGAGCTCCTCGAGGCACTCAAGCTCGCCGACGTCGACGACCGCATCCGCGCCGCGACCGAGACGCTCCACCAAGCCCTGATCGAGGCCGAGCTCACCGCGGTGATCGGCGCCGGCCCGCACGAGCGCACCGAGGCCCGCACCGCCCAGCGCAACGGCTCCCGCCCACGGGTGCTCACGACCACGGCCGGTGACCTGGAGCTGCGGATCCCCAAACTGCGCGCCGGGTCGTTCTTCCCCTCACTGCTGGAACGCCGCCGGCGGATCGACCAGGCGCTGTTCGCGGTGGTGATGGAGGCCTATCTGCACGGCGTCTCCACCCGCAAGGTCGACGACCCGATCCGCGCACTCGGCGCCGACACCGGCATCAGCAAGTCCGAGGTCAGCCGGATCTGCGCCGACCTCGACGAGGAAGTGAGCGCCTTCCGCGACCGGTCGCTGGCCGAGACCGCGTTCCCCTACGTCTTCCTCGACGCCACCTACTGCAAGGCCCGGGTCAACCGCCGAGTGGTCTCCCAGGCCGTCGTCATCGCCACCGGGGTAGCCGCCGACGGCCACCGCGAGGTGCTCGGCTTCGCCGTCGGCGACTCCGAGGACGGCGCGTTCTGGACCGCGTTCCTGCGCACCCTGAAGGCCCGCGGCCTGGCCGGCACCCAGCTAGTCATCTCCGACGCCCACACCGGCCTCAAGCAGGCCATCGGCGCGGTGCTGATCGGGGCCGCCTGGCGGCGATCATCTGCTGACATCACCACTCGACGGGAGGTTCCCGTCGGTCACCTCCGCCGCCGGGAGAGGACCTTGGCAGCGTGACCCTCGAGGTCCAGCGGCAGACCCGTCCCTCCCGGCGGCGGCGGGCTCGGTACTGGCCAGTGGGAGTCGTGCCTCGAGCACCGAGATGAGCGTCCAGCCGAGCCGGCCACGAGGTGACCGGACTCGAAGGGCCCAGGTGCATGGGAAGCAAGAACACGATCAAGCTCGGCGTCGACGAGGTCTTCGTCGGCATCGACTGGGGCGCCAGCCACCACCAGCTCCGCGCGGTGAACAACAGCGGCCAGCGGATCCGGCAGGTCCGGGTGGGCCACGACGTCGCAGGCCTGGCTCAGCTCGACGCCGAACTCGCCCGGCTGGGAACCGGCTTGCCGATCTGCGTGGAACGCGCTGAGGGACTGCTGGTCGAGCGGCTGCAGGCCGGCGGGCACCGCGTCTTCCCGGTCAACCCCCGGATCGCTGCCCGCGCCCGCGAGCGCTACCGGGTGGCCAGCAGCAAGGACGACGTCTTCGACGCCTTCACCCTGGCCGACACCCTGCGCCACGAGCACCCGCACTGGCGCCCCCTGCCCATCGCCTCCCCGGCCCTGGCCGAGCTGCGCGCGCTCTCCCGCGACCGGGACCGACTGCTGGAGTCCCAGCAGCGCGTCGAGGCGCAGCTGCGCGCCATCCTGGATGCCTACCACCCGGCGCCGGCGCAGCTGTTTTCCTCGATCGACCGGGACATCACGCTGGCCTTCATCGCCGACTATCCGACCCCGCAGGCGGCCGCCCGGATCGGTGAGCAGCGGATGGCCGCCTTCTGCCGCCGGCAGTCCTACCGCGGCCGGGTCGACCCGGCGGTCCTGGCGCAGCGGCTGAAGGACCACCTGCTCTCCGGCGCCGAGGGCACGGTGGCCGGCAAGGCGCATTCGGCGCTGGTGTTCGCCGAGCTCCTTGGCCTGCTCAACCGCCAGCTCGCCGACTACGACCAGCGTCTCGGGCTGGCCCTTGCCAAGCATCCCGACGCGGAGATCTTCCTGAGCTTCCCCGGCGTTGGCCTGCTCACTGCGGCCACGCTGCTGGCCGAGATCGGTGAGGACCGCGACTACTACTCGGCGGTCGGGGTGCTGCTGGCCGAGGCCGGGCTGGCGCCGGTCACC
The DNA here is from genome assembly GCF_054050015.1 of Geodermatophilus sp. SYSU D01176. Taxonomy (NCBI): domain Bacteria; kingdom Bacillati; phylum Actinomycetota; class Actinomycetes; order Geodermatophilales; family Geodermatophilaceae; genus Geodermatophilus; species Geodermatophilus sp. SYSU D01176. The sequence continues at coordinate 101,900 of NZ_JBJGYN010000009.1, forward strand.
CGGTCCAGCGGCCGCTCCCACCGGGTCGGCTTCCGCTACGCCGCCAACGCCCGGCTGCGTGAGGCCTGCATGTGGTGGGCCTACAACTCGCTGAAGACCTCGCCGTGGGCGCGCGCCGCCTACGACGACGCCCGAGCTCGCAAGCAGCACCACCACCGAGCACTGCACGGACTGGCCCCCGCTGGATGCGCGTGCTCTGGCGCGCTTGGACCGACGGCGTCCCCTACGACCAGGCGCGGCATCTCAAGACCGATCCCGCCAGCGAAGACGTCCCCGTCGAGTCGAGCAGCGCGACCGCCGCGGCCTGACACGCACTCCTCACACCCGCGCGCTCCTCACGCGCCGCGCGGGCCGTTGGCATGCCCCGTTCCCACCCACCAACCGGCGCCTGACCTGCGAAGTCGACAGTGGGAGTCTGCCGGGTGCACTTCATGCGCAACGTGCTCGCCCGCGTCCCGAAGGGCAACGCCGAGATGGTCGCCGCCGCCATCCGCACCGTCTTCGCCCAGCCCGACGCCGAGCACGTGCACACCCAGCTCGACGTCATCGCCGGCATGCTCGGCCGCCAGTTCCCGCAGGTCGAGACCATGCTGCGGGAGGACCAAGACGACCTGCTGGCCTTCACCGCCTTCCCGCTGGCGCACTGGAAGAAGATCTGGTCGACCAATCCGCAGGAACGGCTGAACAAGGAGATCAAGCGCGCACCGACGTCGTCGGCTGGGGGCACCTCCCGCTTGCGGGGGACTTTCCCAACCCCGCCGCCCTGCTGCGGCTGGCCGGCGCGGTCCTGGTCGAGGCCCACGACGAATGGCAGGTTTCCGACCGCCGCTACCTCGCCGAAGGCTCCATGGCCCTGCTCAACCGACCCGACGAGGAGGTGGCGCAGCCGGCACTGATCGCGTCATAGTCCAAGCCGCAGAAGACCCCGCGAACCGAACCGAGTTCCACCACTCAGCGGGACGTCACCCTTGCACGCGCCAATCCCGCCTGGGTAAGGCGTTGCGTCAGGTCAGGAGGAGAGACTGCCTGTGCGCGCTGGGCTGTCGCCCAACGCGGACCGCGCGTCGACGGCGCGCCGGTGCGTGCGCCGCCAACCGGCGAGGCGCTCGCCGATCGGATCAGGCAGAGGGAGCAGACGCGTGAACATGGGCGGCGTCGCGCCGGAGGAATACCACCAGGCGCTCATCGAGGCGATCACCCTCACCCGGGCTGACGTCGTGGCCGCCAAGCAGGTCGCCCTGGAGACGCTCGCGGACCGTGCGTTGCACGTCAGAGCGACATCAGGTCGGTGGTCCGTGTGCGCGAGGGCGTGCCCGCCGCCGCGGGATGGTCCGGCGAGTCCCTCGACTTACCCCGGGGTGGAAACCCGGCCGACGTCGTGCGCAGGGACGATCCACAGCTTGCGGGCCAGCGGATCGAGAGCGCCGTGCGCCGGGCCCTGGCCGAACTGCAGGCCGAAGGGGTCATCCTGCCCGTGGAGAAGCTCGACGCGCACGCACAGGTCAGGGTCTCCAGCGGCAACATGTCCGGGAGCTCCTCCCCGCCGGTGGTTATGGTGGCCGCCGCCTCCGCCTACCAGCTGACCTCCCCTACGCCGGAGGGCGCGGCCGGGCTCCTGGACTCGGACGTCTACACCGCCGACCTGGCCGACCTGCTCGGTCCGCGGGGCGAGCGCTGCATCGCCGAGGCGTTCCGCGCGCACCGCCGCGGGCCTACTCCTGGCCGCGCTGAACATGTTGGGTGCGGCGAGCGAGGCGGCCTGGTACACGCTCGGCGCGCGGTTACGCGGCCAGTCGCCCCAGCTGGCGAAGGCGCTGGACGCGGACACCCGCACGGCCAGCGTCATCAGCCTCGTGCACGACCTGCTCGGCCCGATGAAGCTGCCCGGTGGGTCGCGGGTGAACCTGGACGAGCTCCGCGCGCACGCCACCTACCTGCGCGACCTCCGCGACTACGGTCTTCATCCTCGCGGCAAGGTCAGTGACGACCTTGAGCACCACTTCACAGAGCATGCCGCCGCGCTGACGTTTATGACGAGCCACCGGTACTTCATGCGCCTGGAAGCGATCGCCGAAGCTCTGCCCCCTGTCGCTCCGACCGCCGACGCGCACGCAGACCACCGACGGCCACGTCGGCAGTCCCAGCGGGGCCGAGGAGCGCCCCGGCGGCCCACGGCCGCGGCGCCGGGCCGGCTGCGACCGGAGAGATGACGACGGAGCCGATGGCGGCCTCGGCCGTGCGGCCGGGGCTGCGGCGGCCCCGCCGATGGCCACCGGACGCGACGGACCGGGCTCCGTGGCCGGACCACGACCTGCCGACCAAGCGCAAGTGCGGGATCGCAGCCACCGGCCGCAATCGCTCTCCGCGGCGGGCTCCGGCCGCGCTGCCCGCCCGGTGCCCACCCGCGTGCCGACGCGGCCGGCGCAGAACCCCTGCTCAGGCCGGGGGCACAGCAGGGCGGCGTGCGAAGGATGCCCGGGCAGCGCCCACACAGATGCCGGGGCATCGCCGGAGCACCGACGGCTCCGCACCGCGGCCGGAAACGGCACCGGCCCCTCCGCCAAGCGGTAGGGGCCGGTCCGAGACAGCGGAATCGCAAGTCCGCGTAGTAGCGGGGGCAGGATTCGAACCTGCGACCTCTGGGTTATGAGCCCAGCGAGCTACCGAGCTGCTCCACCCCGCGTCGGTGAGACCACCATACCCCGCTGCGGGCCGGGCGTGCACCGGCGGCCGGCGTGGGCCCCACCACAGGTGCGGACCCACGCCGGCGCGCCGTCAGCCGCCCGGCGTCGCGGCCGGCGGGGCGGCCTGCGCCTGCGCCTGCGCGGCCTGGTACGCGGTGACCGCGGCCTGCAGGTCCTCGAGGGCCTGCCCCTGGGCGGCAAAGTCGCCGGCGCGCTGCGCGTTCTCCAGCGCGGTCAGCGCGCTGTTGATCGCCTCGACCGCCGCCTGCATCTCCGGCGTGCTCGGGGTGTCCGTCCCGCCGTCGGCCGGCGGGGCCGGGGTGGGGGTTGCCGGCGCGTCCGGCTGGTCGGGGGCCGTGGGGGTCTCGCCGCTGTCGACGGCGGCCTCCCCGGCGCCCGCGCCGAACACCTGGTCCAGCGCCTCGGCCAGGGTGTTGGCGTACCCGACCCGGTCGCCGTAGTTGACCAGCACCTTCTGCAGCAGCGGGAAGGAGTTCTCCCCCGTGCCCTCGACGTACAGCGGCTCGACGTAGAGCAGACCGTTGTCGCCGATCGGCAGGGTCAGCAGGTTGCCGAACACCGCCCGGGACTCGGCGCTGTTGAACAGCGTGAGGTCCGGCCGCACCTGGTTGTTGGTGATGAACGACTGCTGGACCTGCTGCGGACCCCGGAAGGGCGTGTTGCCCGGCAGGGTCAGCACCTGGATCTGCCCGTAGGTGTCCGGCGCGCTGGAGGCCGACACGAACGCCGACAGGTTCTCCCGGCGGAACGCGTTGAGCGCACTGGTCAGCTGGAAGCTCGCCTGCGGGTCACCCGGCCGCTGGGCCAGGATGTAGTACGGCGGCTGCGGCTCCTGGGTGTCCTGGGTGGGGTCGGCGGGGACCGCCCACCGGTCGTTCCCGCTGTAGAAGTCGCCCGGGTCGCTGACGTGGTAGCGGGTCAGGATGTCCCGCTGCACCTTGAACAGGTCCTCCGGGTAGCGGACGTGGCTCTCCAGCTCCGCGGCCATCTCGTCGCGGGGCTGCACGAGACCCGGGAAGGCCTTCATGTAGGTCTGCAGGACCGGGTCCTCGGTGTCCCACTCGTACAGCGTGACCGTGCCGTCGTAGGCGTCGACGGTGGCCTTCACCGAGTTGCGGATGTAGTTGAACGTCTCGTTCGGCAGCGCCGTCGTCCCGGTGCCGGTCAGCGCGTCGGTGGCCGCCTCGCCCAGCTCCATCTGCTCGGAGTAGGGGTAGGAGCCCGAGGTGGTGTAGCCGTCGAGGATCCAGGTGACCCGGCCGTCGATGACCGCGGGGTACGGGTCGCCGTCCACGGTGAGGAACGGCGCGGCCTTCTCCACCCGGTCCATCGGGTCGCGCACGTAGAGGATCCTGGAGGCGTCGTTGACAGCGCTAGAGAGCAGGAAGTTGCGCTCCCGCTCGTGGATGGCGAACACGAGCCGGCGGAAGAAGCTGCCGATCGCGACGCCACCCCGGCCGTCGTAGGTGTTGTTGATCTGCCCCTCGCCGTCGCTGCCCTCGGGCAGGTCGAACTCCCGCGGCTCGGCACCCTCGGGGGCGCCGACGACCGAGTAGTCCTGGACCAGCTCGCCGTAGTAGATCCGCGCGCCGTCCTCGCTGACCTCGATGGTGCCGCGGGTGGGCAGGTCGCGGGTGGTGAAGCGCGGCTCGCCGCCCTCCTGGCCGGCGACGACCTCGTTGGCCGGCGCGGCGACGAACCCGTTGCCGTGGGTGTAGACGGTGTGCCGGTTGATCCAGGTGTCCTGGTTCTCGCTGAGCCCCCGGCTGTTGAGCTCGCGGGCGGCCACCACGTAGTCCTGGGTCTCGCCGTTGACCGTGTAGCGGTCGATGTCGAGCTTCTCGGGGAAGCCGTACACGTTCCGGATCTGCTGGCGCGCGGTGAACGTGGCGGACAGGACGTTGGGGTCCAGCAGCCGGGCGTTCGGGATCGTCTCGGTGTCGTTGCGCAGCTCGGCCAGCGCCGCGGCCGGGTCGACCTCCTCGCCGGTCTCCTCCTGGGCGTAGTCGACGTACTCCACCTCGGCCAGGTCGTAGGCCTCGCGGGTGGACTCGATCGCGCGGGCGATGAAGTCGGCCTCGCGCTCGTTGGCGCTGGGCCGGACGACGAACTGCTGGACGATCGCCGGCCAGGCCACGCCGATCACCAGGCTGGAGATCAGCAGCAGCACGAGCGCCGCCGCCGGCAGCCGGAAGTTCCGCAGCACGATGTTGGCGAAGAACGCGACCGCGCAGACGGCCGCGGCGAAGACCAGGATCGTCTTCGCCGGCAGCAGCGCGTTGACGTCGGTGTAGCTGGCCCCGGTGAACAGGTCACCGCGGTCGGAGTAGACCAGCGCGTAGCGGTCCAGCCAGTAGGCGACCGCCTTGAGCGCCACGAACAGCCCCAGCAGCACCGACAGCTGCACCATCGCCGCGCCGGTCAGCTTCTGCCCCGGGGTCTGCAGCCGCAGGCCGCCGAACACGTAGTGGGTGAGCAGCGAGCCGATCAGCGCGAGGATCACGATCGCGAAGCCGAAGCTCAGCAGCAGCCGGTAGAAGGGGTAGTCGAAGACGAAGAACGAGATGTCCAGGCCGAACTGCGGGTCGGCCCGGCCGAAGTCCGTGCTGTTGCGGAACTGCAGCCAGGTCTCCCAGCTGCCCTGCGCGGTGAACCCGGCGAACAGGCCCAGCACGACGGCGACCGAGGTGAGCACGAGGGTGCGGCGCGGCTCGAGCGACTGCCGGTAGCGCTCGAGGTTCTGCTGCTCCAGCGACATCGGCCGGAACGTCGGGCGGAACCGGTAGGCGAGGTAGATCGCCAGCGCGGTGAGGCCGCCGGTGGCCACGCCGGCCACGGCGAACAGCAGGGCGCGGGTCTGCAGCTCGGTCCAGAAGACCTCGGTGAAGCCGGTCTCGTCGAACCAGAGGTAGTCGACGTAGACGTTGGTGAGCGTCCCGATGGCGGTGAACAGCACCAGCAGGACGGCGATGGCCCCGATGACCACCTTCGCGCGCCGCGACAGGGTCGGCACGGACACGGGGGGCCGCATGGCCACGAGGGTCTCCTTCAGTCGCGGTCGTGGCGGAGCGCCACGGACGGTGCCGGCCTCGGACGGTCGGGCCGGGCCCGGTCGGGCCCCCGGGCACCGATCCGGTCGCCCAGACCAACGCTCGGGGCCGTGCGGGGTTCCCCGGCCGCCCGCTCCGGCCGACAGCTTCCCCCACCGGGGGACGCCGGTGTCGCCGGGGCGGCGTCAGCAGGGCTGCGGGGTCCGCCCGGCGCGGAAGTCCTCGAGCGCGGTCAGCGCGTCGTCCAGGTCCGCGACCCGGGCGAGGGTGAGACCCGGCTGTGGAGCACCCAGGGCGTCGGCGCAGTTGCCGGCCGGGACCAGGAACAGCTCCGCGCCGATCTCCTCGGCGGCGATCATCTTCAGCTGGATCCCGCCGATCGGGCCGACCTCACCGCCGGCGGTGATCGTGCCCGTTCCGGCCACCGTGGCACCGTCGGTCAGGTCGGTCTCACCGACCAGGTCGAGGATGCCCAGGCTCAGCATCAGGCCGGCCGAGGGGCCGCCGACGTCCTCGACGGCGATGTCGACGTCGAAGGGCGCCGCGGGCTGCTCGCGGACGAGCACCCCGAGCAGCGAGCCCTCCTCGTCCTCCGCCGCCCGGGTGGTCACCGTCGCCGTCCTCGGCTGCCCGAGCCGGGTGTACGCGACGGGCACCGTCGTGCCGCCGGGGATGCCGGCCAGGACGGCGTCCAGCGCGGCGAGGTCGGGCGTCGGCCGGCCGTCGACGCTCTCGATCGCGTCGCCCTCCTGCAGCCGGCCCTCGGCGGGCGAGTCGTCCGACAGCCCGCGCACGACGACCTTGACCGGGTAGCCGAGCTCGGCCAGCGCCGCGGCCTCGGCCGCTTCCTCGGAGGTGAGGAAGGCCTGCCGGTTGGCGTCGCGGGTCTCCTGCTCGGAGCGCCCGGGCGGGTAGACCGTCTCCTCGGGGACGACGCTGACCTCGCTGTCGAACCAGCCCTGCACCGCCTCGACCAGGCTCAGCCCGGCCCGGCTGACACCGACGGTGGTGAGCGTCAGCTCCCCCTCGCTCTCGTTGCGCTCGCGGCCCTCGACGCTGATGATCGGCTCGCCGTCGACCTCGCCGAGCGTGTTGAAGGTCGGCCCCGGCACCTGCGCGACGTAGGGCACGGGCACCGCCGCACCCAGGACGCCGAAGACCACCAGCAGCACCACACCGACGCTGAGGACGGCCATCCGACGGGTCACGACCGGCCAGCTTAGGAGGCTGTGCTGGCAGGGGCCGTCAGTGCGGCGGACCTGCACGATTCCGCTCCCGGCGGACGGGGCGTCCACCCGGGGACGGCGCGTCTACGGTGGGGACATGAGCGATGTCCCGTTCGGCTTCGGCCTCCCCGACCGCGACCCCGAGCGTCGCGACCAGTCCGGGTCCGGTGCCGGGAACGACCCCTTCGGGTTCGGTGCCCTCTTCGGCGGCGGGGCTGCCGGCGGGGGGACGCCGGAGGAGCTGCTCGCCAAGATGCCGCTGTTCGCCGAGCTGCAGAAGCTCATGACCTGGTCCGGCGGGCCGGTCAACTGGGACCTCGCGCGCCAGGGGGCGATCAGCTCGCTGGCCGCCGGGTCGCAGCCGACGTCCGAGGCCGAGCGGGCCGCCGTCGCCGACGCCCTGCGCCTGGCCGACCTCTGGCTCGACCAGGTCACCGAGCTGCCCTCCGGTGTGGACCGGCCGCTGGCCTGGTCCCGGGTGGAGTGGGTGGAGCAGACGCTGCCGGCCTGGACCACTCTCATCGACCCGCTCGCCGAGCGCGTGGTCGGCGCCATGACCAGCGCGCTGCCCGCCGAGGCGGCCGCCATGGCCGGCCCGCTCGCCGGGATCATGGGGCGGATGGGCGGCCTGATGTTCGGCGCCCAGGTCGGCCAGGCCCTCGGCCGGCTCTCCGGCGAGGTGCTCACGAGCAGCGAGATCGGCATCCCGCTCGCCCCGGCCGGCGCCGGCGTCCTGCTGCCGCAGAACGTCGCCGAGTTCGCCACCGGCCTGGACCGCCCCGCCGACGAGGTCCGGCTCTTCCTGGCGTTGCGCGAGGCCGCCTCCCAGCGGCTGTTCGTGCACGTGACCTGGCTGCGCCAGCAGCTGCACGACGCCGTCCACGCCTACGCGCGCGGCATCCACGTCGACCGCGAGGCGATCGAGCGCGGCATCAACGAGGCGATGGGCTCGATGGGCGGGATCGACCCGACGAACCCCGAGGGCATCCAGGCGCTGCTGGGCAGCGGTCTGCTGGAGCCCGAGGAGACCCCCGAGCAGCAGGCGGCGCTGCGCCGGCTGGAGACCCTGCTGGCCCTCGTCGAGGGCTGGGTCGACAGCGTGGTGGCCGCGGCCGCCGGCAATCGGCTGCCCGGGCACGGCGCGCTGGCCGAGACGATGCGCCGCCGCCGTGCTTCCGGCGGCCCGGCCGAGCAGACCTTCGCCACGCTGGTGGGCCTGGAGCTGCGGCCCCGGCGGCTGCGCGACGCGGCCACGGTGTGGGGCGCGATGGCGCAGCAGCACGGCAACGCTGAACGCGACCGGCTGTGGTCGCACCCCGACCTGCTGCCGACGTCGGACGACCTGGACGAGCCGCTGGACTTCGTCGCCCGCCAGGGTGCCGACGACGAGCTGCGCGCCCTCACCGCCGACGACGCCGAGAAGCCGCAGGACGAGGACGGCGACTCCGGGTCCTGAGCCCGACCGGGCCACGGGCAGCGGCTCGACGGCGGCCCCGCCCCGGTTCCGCTGGCCCCCTGCAGGGTCCCGTGGCGAGCCTGCAAGTGGCGGGGCAGGGGGTCCTTCTTCAGTCGACGAGGTCGTCGGCGTCGGTGCCCGCCGGCGCACCGCTGTTCGCCGCGCCCAGCTCGACGCCCTCGAGGAAGCCGCGCGCCCGCTCGGCCCGCGGGTAGCGCGCCACCAGCGACCAGAACCGCGCGTCGTGGCTCGGCTCGATCAGGTGCGCCAGCTCGTGCACCAGCACGTAGTCGACGACGTACTCCGGCATGGCGCGCAGCCGGCCGGAGAGCCGGATGGTGCGGTCGGCCGGCGTGCACGACCCCCAGCGCCGGTTCTGGTTCTCCACCCACCGGACGCTCACCGGCTGGGGCACCCCGTCGAGGTGGGCCGCGGACAGCGCCCGCGCGCGGGCCATCAGCTCGTCGTCCCCACCGAGGGACCGGCGCCGCCGCTCCTCACGGGTCTGCAGCTTGGCCACCATCTGGGCCACCCAGCGCTGCTCCTCGGCCCGGCTGAACGCCGCCGGGATGAGGACGACCGTGCGCCCGGACTCCCGGTAGGCGGTCACCGTCCGCCGCCGCCGGCTGCTGCGCCGGACCTCGACGGGCCCCTCGGGCAGCGTGGCGCCCGCCGTCCGCGCCGACCGGTCGGCGGGGACGGCGCGGGAGCTCCGCGGGTCCTCTCGGACCGAGGAGGCGCGGTCGGGGCGACGCTGGGTGTCGGGAGGGGTTCCAGGCACGGGGGCACCGTAGCCACCGGCGCGGCGGCGCGCCCCGGCGGTCGCACCGTCGTCGGTCCATGTCGCACGGACGGTGGACATCAGCCCGCCCGGTCCGGGGACGGGTCCGGAACGGGCGCCGTCCACAGCGTCGCAGCGGCTGTTCCCGCAGGTGGGGCGGCGCGTCGCCGGAGACCGGGCCGGCGCCGCCCCGGCGCCTGTCCCCTGGTCGCGCACAGCGACACGCCGCGGGGTCCCCACGTGCTCCACAGGCCTGTCCACAGGCTGTGGGCAGCGGATGCCCGCGGGTTCGCCGTCGCGCCGGGAACCGCCGTACCCCCGGGTAGCGTTCCCGGGGGACGGCGCCCCGCGCGGGACGCCGGGCGGACGCGAGACGAGGAGGCACCGTGGCGGAGAGCTACAACGGCTACTGCGTGAAGTGCAAGGAGAAGCGTGACTTCGACGGCGAGGTCAAGGTCAGTGAGTCCGGCCGTCGCATGGCACAGGGCACCTGCCCCGTGTGCGGCACCAAGATGAACCGGATCCTCGGCAAGGCCTGAGAGAGGACCACCCTCCTCCCACGCCTCGCCGGCTCAGGCGGAGGGCCCCTGGAGGGTGGCCGTTCGAGCACGTCACCACGGACGGCGGTGCCCGCACGACGGGCACCGCCGTCCGTCGTCCGTGCCCCCGGCTCGGCCCTGTGGACGCATGGAGCGCACCGGGCCGGTGCGCTGGCACCCTGCGCGGGTGGCCGACACCGCACACCCCCTGCTGCCCCCGAGCGTCCCGCTGCTGCGCCTGGCGGGGCCCGACGGCACCGAGGACGTCCAGGTCGGCGGGGCCGACTCGACCGACGGGCTGCTCGTCTCCCCGGCCGCGGCCGGGCTCACCACCCTGCTGCGCGACCTGGACGGACGACGGACGCAGCGCACGGTGCTCGCCGAGGCGGTCCGCGCCGGCCACGACCCGGCCGCGGTGACCGCCGTCCTGGACGGCCTGCGCGCCACCGGGCTGCTCGTCGACCTCGACCCCGCCGACCTGCTGGCCGCCGACGCCGGGCCGGCCGCCGCGGTCCGGACGCGGACCGAGCTGCCCACCGCCACCGGCCGGGCCTGCGGGTCGCGCTGGCGCGGACGGCGGGCCGCGACGGTCGTCGTCGACGGCGCGACACGGGTGGGCGTGCCGCTCGCCGCGGTGCTGGCCGCGAGCGGCGTGGGCCGGGTCAGTGTCCGGGACGACGGGCTGACCACGGCCGGGGACGCCGTCGTGGGCGGGCTGGGCGCCGACGACGAGGGCCGCCCGCGGGTGCTGGCCGCCGCCGACGCCGTCCGCCGCGCGAGCCCGTTCACCGACCTGCGCCCCCTGGCCGCCGGCGGCACGGCCGACCTCGTGGTGCTCACCCGGCCGTGGGCCGCCTCGGACCCGCTCGCGGCCGACCTGCAGCAGCGCGGGGTCCGGCACCTGGTGGCGACCGTCCGCGGCGAGACCGGCGTGGTGGGGCCGCTGGTGGTGCCCGGCGCCACGAGCTGCCTGCGCTGCGCCGACCTGCACCGCCGGGACGCCGACCCGCGGTGGCCGGCGCTGGCCGCCCGGCTGACCGCAGCCGAGGCGCCGCCCGGTGGGGCCACCCTGACCTGCCTGGCGACAGCGGTGACGGCGGCGGTGCAGGTCCTGGCGCTGCTCGACGGCACCGGTGCCCCGGTCGCCCTCGGGACGACGGTGGAGCTGCGCCCGCCGGACCTGCTCCCCCGCTCCCGCCGGTGGCCGGCGCACCCCGGCTGCGGCTGCGTGCCCGACCCCGACGAGGGGGACTGACCGGCTCTCCCAGCGGCGCCGCCGCCGATCGGGGGACAATGGTCGCCGAGTGCGCCTCCGGGCCCGAACGGGGCCGGTGCCGCCGCGACCGCGGACGACCGACGCCGAGGAGGATCCTCTGTGACCGAGCCTGACCGGGGGATCCCACGAGGCTCGGTCTCCCGGACCGCACGCCTGGCCTCCCTACCGCTGGGGGCGGCCGGCCGGGCGACCCTCGGCATCGGCAAACGGTTGTCCGGCCGGCCCGCCGAGGCGGTCAACGCGGAGCTGCAGCAGCGCACCGCCGAGCAGCTGTTCGCCGTCCTGGGTCAGCTCAAGGGCGGGGCGATGAAGCTCGGGCAGACCCTCTCGGTGTTCGAGGCCGCCGTGCCCGAGGAGGTCGCCGCGCCGTACCGGGAGGCGCTGGTCAAGCTGCAGGAGGAGGCCCCGCCGATGCCGGTGCGCACCGTGCACGCGGTGCTGGCCCAGCAGCTCGGCGGCACGTGGCGCACCCGTTTCCGGGAGTTCGACGACGCGCCGGCGGCCGCGGCCAGCATCGGGCAGGTGCACCGGGCGACCTGGCGGGACGGCCGGGACGTCGCCGTGAAGATCCAGTACCCGGGTGCCGCCACCGCGCTGATGGCCGACCTGAACCAGCTGGCCCGCTTCGCCCGGCTGTTCGCCGCGCTGTTCCCCGGCATGGACGTCAAGCCGCTCATCACCGAGCTCAAGGCCCGGGTGGTCGAGGAGCTGGACTACGGCCTGGAGGCCGACGCGCAGCGGACCTTCGCCGCCGCGTACGCCGACGACCCGGAGATCGTCGTCCCCCGGGTGGTGGCCAGCGCGCCGAAGGTGATCGTCTCGGAGTGGCTCGAGGGGACGCCGCTGTCCCGGATCATCGCCACCGGGACCCGGGAGCAGCGGGACCGGGCCGGCCACCTCATGGCGGTGCTCAACTTCTCCGGACCGCAGCGCGCCCGGCTGCTGCACGCCGATCCGCACCCGGGCAACTTCCGGTTGCTGGAGGACGGGCGGCTCGGCGTCATCGACTTCGGCGCGACCGCGCGCCTGCCCGACGGCCTCCCCGAGCCGATCGGGCGGCTGGTGCGCTGGGCGCTGGAGGGCCGGGCGGAGGACGTGCTGGCGGACCTGCGCACCGAGGGCTTCGTCCGGCCCGGTGTCGAGGTGGACGCCCGGGGGGTCCTCGACTACCTGCTGCCCCTGCTGGAGCCCATCCGGAGCAGCCGCTTCCGCTTCACCCGCGCGTGGATGCAGGAGCAGGCCACGCGCATCGCCGACCCGCGTTCGGAGGCCAACCGGCTGGGCCGGATGCTCAACCTGCCGCCGGCGTACCTGCTCATCCACCGGGTGACGATCGGGTCGATCGGGGTGCTCTGCCAGCTCGACGCGGCCGACGACTACCGCAGCGTCCTCGAGGAGTGGCTGCCCGGCTTCACCGAGTAGGCCTCGCCGCAGAGGAGGCCGGGTCCGGGTGCACCGGGAGCATCCGGACCCGGCCTCGGCCGGATGGCCCCCACCCTCGCCCCGAGCGGAGCGAGTGGTGGGGGCAGCAGGGTCCTTCCTCAGCGGACGGCGGCGCTGGCCCGCGCCGCACGCCGCGCGGCGTACTCCGCGCGACGGGCCCAGCGGCGGGCGGCGCGCAACCGGCGGGCGCGCGCCGCGGCGTCGGCCTCGGCGCGCAGGGTGCGCAACCGGTCGACGGCCATGTCGTACTCGTAGCTGTACACGTCGGGGTCCTCACGTCGTCGTGGACGGCCCGCTCCTCGGCGGACCGTGTCTCAGCGCTCGCGATGGCCCCGTCCCGGGTCCCCCGGCCCCGTCCCGAGGCTCACCGCGAGCCTGCGAGCGGTGAGGAGGACGGGGTCCTCCTCCTGCGAAGGGTGGGGCCCGGACGGGGTCCTTCATGCCACCTTGCGGGGACGACCCCGCGGGCGTTTGCGCGGGATGACCACACCCCGCTCGAAGATCTCCCCGCCCCAGACGCCCCACGGTTCGCCGCGGCGGAGCGCTCCGGCCAGGCAGGCGTCACGCACCGGGCACTCCGTGCACCGGATCTTGGCCTCTTCCAGCCCGGCCGGGGTCTCGGCGAACCACAGGTCCGGGTCGGTCCGGCACGGCAGGGGACGCCGCACCGGCGCCGGCGCCAGCGGGGGCGCCGGCCGTCGGGGAAGGGAGCCGCCGGTCCGGGGGAGCCCGGTTCGGCGGTGGGACGTCAGACGGTCGGCCGTCGACTGCACTGCCGCTCCTCCTCGTACTCGTCGTCTACGACCGGCGGGGACCCGCCGACCGGGAGTCGGGGCCGGGTGCCGCGGAGGAGATGAGAGAGGCCGCGGATCCCGGGTTCGGGTTCCGCGGCCTCGAGGAGGTCCTGTCGAGCGCTAGCTCGCGGGTCTCCTCGAGGAGTGGATCCCGAGGGTGGTGCCGTTCTGCTCGGTGGTGCTGCGCTTGCTGACCTGCTGCGCGTAGTCGGTGGTGCCGAGGGCGCCGGACGCCGGCGTCGCGACGACGTCGATGCCGAAGACACGGGTGCCGAAGACGCCGGGGACACGGGTGCCGATGAGCGCAGTGGTGCCGATGGCGGCCGGGAGGGCGCGCAGGCGCACGGCGACGGGCGACTCGACGGCGCAGGCGGCCGTGGGCACGACGGAGCCCACCGGGCCACGAGCCCCGGCGGGGGCGAGGGTCCACATGGTGCTGATCACGTCGCCCACCTCCTCCGGGGGTCGGATCGCGGCCGCGCGGCCGGTCTCAGGATCTGGCGCGCCCGAGGTGTTCCCGAGCGCGATCAGGACAGTAGGGGGCCGCCGCGGAGACGGTCAACGCAATTAACCGGGCCGGGTGGGCGCGGATCCGGGCGCCCGGCCGCCGCGACCGAGCGTGATGGGTCAGTAGTCCAGAGTCGCCAGCACGTCCTCGCCGTAGAGCTCGAGCTTGCGGGAGCCGATGCCCGGCAGGGCGGCCAGCTCGCGCAGCGATCCCGGCCGGGTCTCCGCGATCGCCTGCAGCGTCGCGTCGGTGAAGACGACGTAGGCGGGGACCGACGCGGAGGCGGCCGCCTCGCTGCGCCAGGCCCGCAGCCGCTCGAACAGCTCCCCCGCCTCGCCCTCGAGGACGACCTTGGCGCGCTTCTGCCGGCGCTGCGGGGGTGCCGCCGTCGGCGTGGACCCGGGGACCAGACCGTCGAGGAACCGGCTGCGCGGCCGGGCGCGGCGCCCGCCGGGGTTGCGGGCCAGCGACCACGAGAGCGTCAGCTGCTCGCGGGCGCGGGTGACGGCGACGTAGAGCAGCCGCCGCTCCTCCTCCACCGCGTCCGGCCGGGACAGCGACTGCGAGATCGGCAGGACGCCGTCGACCAGGCCGACGACGAAGACGGCGTCCCACTCCAGGCCCTTGGCCGCGTGCATCGAGGCCAGGGTGACGCCCTGCACCGTCGGGGCGTGCTGCGCGTCGGCGCGGGCGGCGAGGTGGGACACGAAGCCGGCCAGGTCCATCGTCGGGTCCTCGGCGACCAGGTCGACGGCGAGGTCGACCAGCGCGGCCAGCGACTGCCAGCGGTCCCGGGCCGCTCCCCCGGGCGGCGGGCGGTGCTCGACCCAGCCGGTGGAGGCCAGGACGTCGCGCACGGTGGGCACGAGAGCGCCCGGCTCGGTCCCGCCGGCCGCCGCGCCGCGCAGCAGCAGCACCGCCTCGCGCACCTCGGGACGTTCGAAAAACCGCTCGCCACCGCGCAGCACGTAGGGCACCCCCACGGCGGCGAGGGCGTTCTCGTAGACCTCGGACTGGGCGTTGATCCGGAACAGGACGGCGATCTCCGCGGCCGGCGTCCCGCCCTCGACGAGGGCGCGGCAGGCCTGGGCGACCGCGGCGGCCTCGGTGGGCTCGTCGGGGTGCTCGAAGAAGCGCGGCGCCGGACCCTCGGCGCGCTGACCCAGCAGCCGCAGCCCCGGCAGGCCCTTGCGCGGCGGCGCCTGGCCGATCAGCTTGTTCGCCAGGGCCACCACCTGCGGCGTGGAGCGGTAGTCCCGCTCCAGCTTGACCACCTCGGCATCGGGGTAGCGGTCGGCGAAGCCCAGGAGGTAGTCGGGGTCGGCGCCGGTGAACGAGTAGATCGTCTGGTTCGGGTCGCCGACGACGCACACGTCGGCGCGGCCGCCGAGCCAGGCGTCGAGGAGCCGCTGCTGCAGCGGGTTGACGTCCTGGTACTCGTCGACGACGAAGTGCCGGTACTGCCCACGCACCTGGCGGGCGACGTCCGGGTGCTCCTCGAGGGCGAAGGCGGTGACCAGCAGCAGGTCCTCGAAGTCCAGCGCGCCGTCCCGCTGCTTGGCCGACTCGTAGCTGGCGTACACGCGGGCCACCGCCGCCGGCTCGAACGGCGGCTCCCGGCCGGCGGCCTGGGCCCGGGCGGGGTAGTCGTCCGGCGTCGCGAGCGTGGTCTTGGCCCACTCGATCTCGCTGGCGAGGTCGCGCAGGCTGGTGCGGTCGGTCGACAGCCGGGAGCGGGACGCGGCGGCCGCCACCAGCCGCAGCTTGTTCTCCACCAGGTCGGGCATCGGGCCGCCGAGCACCCGCGGCGCGAAGTAGCGCAGCTGGCGCATGGCCGCGGCGTGGAAGGTGCGGGCCTGGACCCCGCCCACCCCCAGCCCGGCCAGCCGGGACCGCAGCTCCCCCGCGGCCCGCGCGGTGAAGGTGACGGCGAGGACCTGCTCGGGCACGAAGGCCCCGGTGTGCACGCCGTAGGCGATCCGGTGGGTGATGGTGCGGGTCTTGCCGGTGCCCGCGCCGGCGAGGATGCAGACCGGCCCGGACACCGCCTGGGCGGCGGCGCGCTGCTCGTCGTCCAGCTGCGCGAGCACCGCCTCGGCCCCGTCGGCCCGGACGTCCCCGGGTGCACCGGCGATCTGCGACATCGGCCTCCCCGTCTCCCGTCGATGGCCGGGACCCATCCTCCCAGCCGTCACCGACAGGCGGGGGAAGCATCCCCGGGGGCGCGGCGTTGTCGACCGCTGGAGGACGGGCGCCGCCCGTGCCCGATCGCCGGACCGACCAGGAGGAACGCCTCGATGACCGCCGCCCCCGCCACCGTGACCATGTACACCACCACCTGGTGCGGGTACTGCGTGCGGCTCAAGAAGCTGATGCAGCGCGAGGGCATCGAGTACGCCGAGGTCGACATCGAGCAGGACGCCGCCGCGGCGGACCTGGTGATGCAGGCCAACGGGGGCAACCGCACCGTCCCGACGCTGCTGTTCCCCGACGGGACCGCCCTCACCAACCCCAGCATCGACCAGGTCAAGGTCCAGCTGGCCCAGTCCGCAGGGGCATGACGGCGGGTGGTCCCTCCGCAGCGCTGCGCGAGGGGGCATAGTCGTGGAGGTCGGCTCGTTACCGTAGCCCCCTTGTCCCCGGCTGCCCGCCGGGCCCAGCCCCTCGCGGAGGCCGCCCAGTGAGTGAGCGCAAGACCCCAGCGGAGTCCCCGCCGTCATCGGCGACGGCCGGTCCCGAGGAGCCCGCGTGAGCCAGGGACTCGAGCAGGTGACGGCGGAGGACGACCCGTCCGGCACCGGGCAACCCACCGTGGTGGTGGCCCGCACCGCCCGCGGCTGGTCGGTGTTCGCGCCCGGCCGCGCCGAGGACGTCGACGACCTCGTGGAGGGGCTGACCCTCGCCGACCTGGTCAGCGAGGAGCTGGGCGCGCTCGTCGAGCCCGACCGGGGAGCGCGTCGCGCGGCCCGCGGTCCCGCGGGAGACGGCGATCCCGACGCCGACCCGCGTGATGCCCGGCTGGCCGCGATGGAGCGCACCGTCGCGCAGCTCGAGCACGCCCTGGCCGCCCGGGTCTCGACCGAGCGGGCCATCGGCGTCCTCGCCGAGCGCCAGGGGACGACGCCGCAGGCGGCCTTCGAGCAGCTGCGGCGCGACGCCCGCTCGCAGGGGCGACCGGTGCCCGAGCTCGCCCGCGAGGTGCTCGACAGCCTGACCGGGCGGCCGGCCACGACCGACGGCGAGACTCTCGTCCACGTGCCGCCGGCGCCACGCCCCCTGGTCCGCGAGGCCGGACGGGCACCCCGCACGCGGAGCCGGGCCGGGCGGGGGCCCGCGGAGGGCCGGTCCTGAGCCGTCCGGAGCCGCTGACGCCCGGGGCGCTGGCCGACCGGCTGGCCGCGCTGCTCGCCGGCACCGAGCCCGACCCGGGGGCGTCCGCGCTGCGGGTGGCCGTCGACGGCCCCGACGTCGCCCGCCCCGCCGAGTTGGCGACCGCGGTCGCCGGGCGACTGCCACCCCTGGGCCGCCCCGCCGCTGTCGTCCCGGCCGGCGGGTTCCTGCGCCCGGCGTCGCTGCGGCTCGAGCACGGCCGCACCGACCCCGACGCCCGCTATACCGACTGGCTGGACTCCGGCGCCCTCGCCCGGGAGGTGCTCGACCCGCTGGGCCCCGGCGGCTCCGGGGAGTACCTGCCGGTCCTGTGGGACGTCGACCGCGACCGGGCCGCCCGCGCCCGCCCCCGCCCCATGCCGGCCCGCGGGGTTCTGCTGGTCCCGGGCGCGCTGCTGCAGGGACTCGGGCTGGCCTTCGACGTCGTCGTCCACCTGCGGGTGT
Source organism: Geodermatophilus sp. SYSU D01176 (assembly GCF_054050015.1). Lineage (NCBI taxonomy): Bacteria > Bacillati > Actinomycetota > Actinomycetes > Geodermatophilales > Geodermatophilaceae > Geodermatophilus > Geodermatophilus sp. SYSU D01176. The sequence goes on from NZ_JBJGYN010000009.1 coordinate 119,512, forward strand.
CGCCGGCGGCCCGGCGGCGGCGGACGCCCGCGGAGCAGGCGTGGGAGCTGCCCGCGTTCGACCGCTACGACGACGAGGTGGACCCGCTGGCCCTGGCCGATGCCGTCGTGCTGGTCGACTCCCCGGACCACCCGGCGCTGGTGCTCCAGGGCCGCTTCGGCTGACGGGACGTTCCCCAGGTGGGGGGGGGGGGGGGGGGGGGGGGGGGGGGGGGGGGGGGGGGGGGGGGGGGGGGCGGGGGGGCGGCCCCCCCGCGGGCGGGGTTGTGCGCGGCGGAGGTGTAAGCG